>JAEDEB010000073.1 GCA_016293535.1 Bacteroidales bacterium
ATGTTCTTCTCGTCTGCCCGCGCAATAGCGGACGCTATCAGGAAATGCTCTCCAACCTCGCTTTTCCCAAGTACGAGAAATACAGATAAGACAATAACCAATACAAATTCAAAACAATGAACGCAAAGAAATTTTTCTCGACCGTTCTTCCGGTGATGTTCGGATTCATCATCATGTCCTTCGTGGATCTTGCCGGAATTGCGGCCAACTATGCAAAGGAGTCCTTCGAGGTAAGCGACACCGTGTCCAAACTGCTTGCAGTCGCCTGTTTCATCTGGTTCCTTCTCCTTTCGGTTCCTACCGGAATCGCGATGAACAAGTGGGGAAGGAAGCCTCTCGTGATAGTGAGTTTCATCGTGACGATGGCAGGAATGCTGGTTCCAGTCGCCTTTATGGACAGTTTCGCCGCAATACTTGTGGCTTTCTGTCTTCTCGGAGTGGGCAACACCATACTTCAGGTAGCCCTCAACCCGCTCGTCCAGGACGTGGTCGGGAAGGATGGCCTCACGGGAACCCTGACCATAGGCCAGGCCCTGAAGGCAACAATGTCCCTCATCACCCCTATTCTCCTTCCTATCTTCGCTTCCGCTTTCGGACATTGGCAGCTTGCCTTCCTCATCTTCGCCGCCATCTCCCTCGTCGCCCTCGTCTGGCTTGCCTTTGCTCCGGTCGAGAAAAAGATTGACCCCAACGCCAACCTTTCCGTACTGGGCACCGTAGCCCTCCTCAAGGACAAGACCATACTGCTGTTCTTCATCGCCATACTCATTCTCGTAGGTGTCGATGTCGGAACAAGCGCAACCCTCCCGAGACTGCTTCAGGAGAAGGCCGGTCTGTCCCTGGACCAGGGTACGGCCCTGACCTCATTCTATTTTGCAGCCAAGGCTCTGGCCGCTTTTGCCGGGGGTGTTCTCCTGATGAAGACGAGCGAGCGCAGTTTCTACGCCATCAGCTCTGTTCTGGCACTTGCCGGTCTCCTGCTCATGCTCCTTGGCAGCGGCAAAGGACTCATCATCGGCGGTGTCATCGTCTTCGGCGCAGGATATGCAAACCTCTTCTCCATCATCTTCGGCCTGGCCCTCAAGCACGCGCCGGACAGGTCCAACGAAGTATCCGCACTCCTTATCACAGGTGTTGCCGGTGGCGCCATCGTGACGCCTCTGCTGGGTGTGGTGTACGAATCTTTCGGCACCTACAACGCATCGGTCGTTCTGCTTGCAGCCATATTCATCTATGTATTGGCATTGATAGGGCTTGTGAACAGGACATCAAGAGAATAATCCAGAAAAATGTTTTCAAAAGAAGTTTATTCAGCCAGACGCAAGGCCCTGCTGGGCCTCATGGCGGAGAAGGGGGCGAAGGGCCTTGCGATTTTCGTGGGCAACGGAGAAAGTGCCCAGAATTACCCGGACAACTGCTACAAGTTCCGCCAGGACAGCAGTTTCCTTTATTTCTGGGGCATTGACGAGCCCTATTGGGCGGCTACCCTCGACCTTGAGACGGGACAGGAAACGCTGTATGCCGACGATGTCGATATAGACGACATAATATGGATGGGTCCGCAGGAAAGCGTGGCGTCCAAGGCCCTCGGGGCCGGGGTTTCCGCGACTGCGTCATATTCAGACTTTGACAAGGCAGTATCTTCTGCCCGTGCATCAGAACGTGACATACACTTCCTGCCGGCCTCCAGATATTTCAACGCTGTGAAGATTGCTTCCCTCCTCTCGCTCGACCCGCGCAGGCTCTTCAGCGAAGGCAAGAAGGGTTGCCCGCTTGCCTCGGAAGCCCTGGTGCGTTCGGTCATCAGCCTCAGGCTGGTCAAGGACGAGCAGGAGATAGCCCTGATAGACAGGGCCTGCAACCTGGGTTACAAGATGCACGAAACTGCGCGCAAGGGCATACGTCCGGGCGTGTGCGAGCAGGAGATAGTCGGCAGGATGGAGGGTGTGACCCTTTCCGAAGGCTGGGGAACCAGTTTCGCAACCATTCTCACCCAGCACGGTGAGATTTTCCATTGCCACAGCCACGAGGCTCTCATAGAACCGGGCCGTCTGCTCGTTGTCGATGCCGGTGCCGAGAGCAATGACCATTATGCATCCGACCATACCCGAACCTATCCGACCTCCGGAAAGTTCACAACCCGGCAGAGGGAGATATATCAGATAGTATGCGACTGCAATGAACTCGCCTTCAGACTCACGGCCCCTGGCGTAAGGTACCGCGACGTACACCTTGCAGTCGCCCGCCACATGCTGGATTGTCTGAGCGGACTCGGCCTCGTCAGAGGGGACGTCGGCGAGATGGTGGCAGCCGGAGTTGCCGGCCTCTTCATGCCGCATGGACTCGGCCACAACATGGGCATGGACGTGCACGATATGGAAGACTTCGGCGAAAACCTCGTCGGATACGACGATGACCAGACCCGGTCTGCGCAGCTCGGTCTCGGAAGTCTCAGAATGGCCCGCACCCTCGTTCCGGGCAATGTGGTCACTGATGAACCGGGCATATACTTCATTCCGGACCTCATTGAGAGCTGGAAGAGGGACGGGATTGCCAAGGATTTCGTGAACTACTCAAAGCTGGGGGAATACTACGGTTTCGGAGGCATACGTCTCGAGGACGATGTGCTCGTTACCTCCGACGGGGCGCGCCGCCTGGGCGACAGGCGTCTGCCGATTTCGCCAGACGAAGTCGAATCTGCAATGAAGGAGGACTGAATATGGACGCATTGATAAGCATACTTGCCATTGTGCTGGGCATCATAGGGATCATCGGGAGCATAGTCCCAGGAATTCCGGGCCCGCCTCTTGGCTGGATAGGACTGCTTCTTGTGTATATAAAGGGCGGTGTCCTGCTCGGCAGAGGGCCGGTTTCTCTGACCATGCTTCTGGTTTTTCTTGGCGTGGCGACACTCGTGACCCTGATGGACTATTTCCTCCCGGCGAAGATGACCAAGCTGACAGGGGGCAGCAGCCATGCCTCCCGCGGGGCGCTTGCCGGACTTGTGTTGGGAATAATCTTCACTCCTGTGGGAATGTTGCTCGGCTGCTTCCTCGGCGCTTTCCTTGCCGAACTGTACTGGGGTGAAAAATCCGGTCCGGAGGCGCTCAAGGCCTCCTTCGGAGCGTTCCTGGGAGTAGTCACCGGCACGGGCGTGAAACTCATCGCCACCTGCCTGATGATGTGGTTCATAGTCCTTCACGCGTAGTTTTTTCCGAATTATTGTTATTTTCGCAGTTCGCAAAAAAACAGTAGTAGATGAAAGTCCTTAAGTTCGGTGGAACGTCTGTGGGTTCGCCCGAAAGCCTCAGAAGTGTAAAGAAAATCGTAGAAAGTTGTACTGAACCTGCCGTAGTCGTCGTTTCGGCGCTCGGAGGAATGACAGACAAACTCCTCAAAACCGCAAAACTGGCTGAGAACGGCGATACCGCCTATCTGCGCTGTCTCGAGGAAATGGTCGAGAGGCACAGGAATACGGTCAGGGACATCCTTCCCGAAGGAGGCGCGCGCCAGAGACTGCAAGAGCGTCTGGATGCGATGTTCAGCGAACTGAGGAGCATCTATCAGGGAGTCTACCTTATCAGAGACCTCTCGGACAAGACCTCCAACACGATAGTCAGCTACGGAGAGCGACTCTCCAGCGACATCTGCTCCGTCCTTATCAGCGGCGCCGTGCTCCACGACAGCCGCGATTTCATCAGGACCCGCCGCAAGCAGGGTCATGACATAGTGGATGAGAAGGCCACCTGTGAGTCCATACGACAGGAGTTCGCCGGCCTCGGCAGCGCTGAAAACATCTGCCTCATTCCTGGATTCATATCCCGCGACGTCGATACCGGCGAGGTCACCAACCTCGGAAGGGGAGGTTCCGACTACACGGCGAGCCTCGTTGCGGCAGCCCTCGACGCTGATGTGCTCGAGATATGGACGGATGTGGACGGGTTCATGACAGCAGACCCCCGCGTGATTCCGAATGCATACACAATAGAGTCCCTGACCTATCACGAGGCAATGGAGCTCTGCAACTTCGGCGCGAAGGTCGTCTATCCTCCGACAATATATCCGGCATGTGCCAAGGATATTCCCATACTCATAAAGAACACCTTCCGTCCGGAGGTGAAGGGAACGGTTATATGCAGGTCGGAAGAAGCTTCTGACAAGAGAGCCATCAAGGGTATTTCCTCCATCAGCAATACCAGCGTCATCACCATTTCGGGCCTGTCGATGGTCGGTGTCATAGGCGTCAACCGCAGAATCTTCTCTACTCTTGCCGATAACGGAATAAGCGTTTTCCTTGTCAGCCAGGCCTCCTCGGAGAACAGCTCCTCGATAGGAGTCAAGGACGAGGACGGCGAGCTTGCCTGCCAGGTGCTCAACGAGGAA
Source organism: Bacteroidales bacterium (assembly GCA_016293535.1). Classification (GTDB taxonomy): domain Bacteria; phylum Bacteroidota; class Bacteroidia; order Bacteroidales; family UBA932; genus Cryptobacteroides. The sequence goes on from JAEDEB010000073.1 coordinate 4,384, forward strand.
TTCGCCAAGGAGATAGCCACGGGTGCGATGTTCCCTATGAATATGCAGAGTCATCTTGCGACAGTCGCCGTGGTGGGAGAGAACATGAAGCAGACCCCGGGCATCTCCGGAAAGCTCTTCGGAGCCCTCGGCCGCAGCGGCATCAGCGTCATCGCCTGTGCACAGGGCGCATCGGAGACCAACATATCCTTCGTTGTCGAAGGACAATGGCTGCGCAAGGCCCTGAACGTCATCCACGACAGCTTCTTCCTCTCCGAATATCAGGTTCTCAACCTCTTTCTCTGCGGAGTGGGCACGGTCGGCGGCAGTCTCATAGAACAGATTGCCAGCCAGCGCGAGACACTCATGCAGAAGCGCAACCTCAAGCTCAACATAGTCGGCATCGCCAACAGCCGCCACGCCCTGTATGACCGCAGCGGGCTTGAACTCGACGGATATGCGGAGCGCCTCGAGGCCAGCGGGCCGAGCGATATACAGAGGTACAAGGACGAGATAATTTCGATGAACATATACAACGCGGTGTTCGTGGACTGCACGGCGAGCGCTGAAGTCGCTTCCGTCTACGGGGAACTCCTCGACCACAACATCCACGTCGTGGCTGCGAACAAGATTGCAGCATCATCCGATTTCGCCACCTATGCCCGCCTGAGGGAGACGGCGCACCGCCGCGGAGTCAAGTTCCTTTTCGAAACCAACGTGGGAGCCGGACTTCCGATAATCTCCACCATCAACACCCTGCGCAACAGCGGCGACCACATACTCAAGATAGAGGCCGTCCTCAGCGGAACCCTCAACTTCATCTTCAACACCATCAGCAAGGACATCCCTTTCAGCGAGACCGTAAGGATGGCGAAGGAAGAAGGCTATGCGGAGCCGGATCCGCGCATCGACCTCTGCGGAATGGACGTGGTCCGCAAGCTCGTCATACTATCGAGGGTTTCGGGCTACAGGATGGAGCAGGAGGACGTGGAGAAATCCCTCTTCGTTCCGGACGAGTACTTCGAAGGCAGCGTGGAAAAGTTCTGGGAGAGGCTTCCGGAACTCGATGCGGACTTCGAGGAGCGCAGAAAGAAACTCGAGAGCGAGCACAAGGTCTGGCGTTTCGTCGCCAAACTCGAGAACGGAAAGGGTTCGGTGTCCCTGCGTGAGATAGAGCAGGGTCACAGCTTCTACAAACTCGAGGGCAGCAACAACATCATCCTCATCACCACCGAGCGTTACAAGCAGTACCCTATGCTGATTCAGGGTTTCGGAGCCGGGGCGGGCGTGACGGCCGCCGGAGTTTTCGGCGACATACTCAATATCGCGAACATATAGAATTCCCCGCCGCAGCCATGCGACGGTCTTCTTAAATCAGATATAGGCGGTCCTAATAATTATAAACAGACAGGTATAAATATGAATATTTTGTTGACCGGAGGTGCCGGGTACATAGGAACCCACACTATCATCGAACTCGACAGGGCGGGCCACAGCGTCGTGGTCGTCGACAATCTCTACAACTCCAAGCCCGAAGCGATCAGAAGGGTGGAACGGATAATAGGAAAGAAAGTCCCATTCGTGGAGGCGGATATCAGGGATCGCGAAGCCATGGACAAGCTGTTCTCGGACAACAGGATAGATGCGGTCATCAACTTCGCCGGCCTCAAGGCCGTGGGTGAATCCGTCGCCAAGCCGCTCGAATACTACGAGAACAATATGAACGGAGTATTCGTCCTCGTCGACGTCATGCGCCGTCACGGCTGCAAGAATATCATTTTCTCCTCCAGCGCGACCGTCTACGGCGATCCGGCGGTCATCCCTATTACCGAGGACTGCCCGAAGGGTACATGCACCAATCCGTACGGATGGACCAAGTCCATGCTCGAACAGGTGCTCACCGACGTCCAGAAGGCGGACCCGCAGTGGAACGTCGTGCTGCTGCGCTATTTCAACCCCATCGGAGCGCACGAGTCGGGGCTCATAGGCGAGAACCCGAGAGGGATACCGAACAACCTCATGCCATACATCACCCAGACGGCAATAGGCCTGCGCAAGGAACTCGGTGTGTTCGGCAACGACTACGACACTCCTGACGGTACCGGCGTCCGCGACTATATCCACGTCGTCGACCTCGCTGCCGGTCACGTCGCAGCCCTCAAGGCCATAGAGCAGAACCGCGGACTCGCCATCTACAACCTCGGCACCGGACACGGATACAGCGTCCTCGACGTGGTGAAGGCCTTCGAGAAGGCCAACGGCCTCAAGGTGCCTTACGTAATCAAGCCGCGCCGTCCGGGAGACATAGCCACCTGCTACTGCGATCCGGCAAAGGCAGAGCGGGAACTTGGCTGGAAGGCGCGATACGGCATTGAGGAGATGTGCCGCGATTCATGGAACTTCCAGAAGAACAATCCGGAAGGCTACGGAGAGTAGCCGCAGAATGACTGCCGAAAAAGTTTTCAACAGATTTTGCTTCTAAACTGTTGATAATTAAAACTTTCTTCGTATATTTGCAGCCCGCCAAAATGGACGGCGGGCTTTAATATATTTATAATCAATTAATTAACAAACCAATGCCTGGATTAATTGGAAAGAAAATCGGAATGACTTCCGTTTTCGGTGCTGATGGAAAGAATCTTCCATGCACCGTCATTGAGGCTGGTCCATGTGTTGTCACGCAAATCCGTACAGTAGAGAAAGATGGTTATGCCGCTGTACAGCTTGCCTATGACGAAATTTCAGAAAAGCATGCCAGCGCCCCTCTCAAGGGACATTTTGAAAAGGCAGGAACCACTCCTAAGCGCAAGCTTGTCGAGTTCAAGGCAGACTTCGCTCAGGACCTCAAGCTCGGTGACACCCTTACCGTTGCCGATGTCTTCGCAAACACTGACTACGTCGATGTAGTCGGCACTTCCAAGGGTAAGGGTTTCCAGGGTGTAGTAAAGCGTCACCACTTCCAGGGTGTAGGCGGCAAGACCCACGGTCAGCACAACCGTCTCCGTCACCCGGGTTCCCTCGGTGCATCATCATGGCCTTCACGCGTGTTCCCGGGAATGCGTATGGCAGGTCACATGGGCCACGAGAGGGTGAAGGTGTTCAACCTTCAGGTGCTCAAGCTCATCCCTGAGAACAACCTTATCGTAGTAAAGGGTTCCGTACCAGGAGCCAAGGGTTCTTATGTAATTTTGGAGGATTAAGGTATGGAATTGTCTGTTTACAGAATTGACGGAACAGAGTCCGGCAAGAAGGTCGTTCTCGACGAAAGGATCTTCGGAATCACCCCGAACGATCACGCTATCTACCTTGATGTGAAGCAGTACCTCGCTAATCAGCGCCAGGGAACTTCCAAGTCAAAGGACCGCAGCGAAATCGCTTACAGCACAAAGAAGATGGGCCGTCAGAAGGGCGGCGGAGGAGCTCGTCACGGCTCAATCAAGTCCGGTATCTATGTAGGTGGTGGAAGCATCTTCGGCCCTAAGCCTCGCTGCTACCGTACCAAGCTCAACAAGAAGCTCAAGCAGCTCGCAAGATTCTCAGCTCTCTCATATAAGGCACAGGAGAATGCAATCGTCCTCCTCGAGCCGTTCACGATGGACGCTCCGAAAACCAAGGAGTTCATCAAGATTCTTGACAACATCAAGGCGAACGGCAGGAAGACCCTCGTAGTGCTCCCTGAGATATCTTCAAACATTTACCTTTCATCACGTAACCTTCCTGAGGTCAAGGTCATCACCGTGGATGAAATCAACACCTACACTATCATGAACGCAAATTCGATGGTGCTTGTTGACGGCGTCCAGGAAATCCTCGCTTCAAGAATCAAGTAATTTGAGAGATGGGAATTTTAATTAAGCCAATCGTAACAGAGAAAATGACGGTTCAGGGCGAAAAATTGAACCGCTACGGCTTCATCGTCGACCGTGAGGCCAACAAGCTCGAGATCAAGGCTGCCGTAGAGCAGGCTTACAATGTTACCGTAGCTGATGTCAACACCATCAACTATCATGGTAAGAAGAAGGCCCGCTACACCAAGGCAGGTATGCTCAGAGGCCGTATGAATCACTACAAGAAGGCAATCGTGACCCTTGCAGGTGAAGATAAGATTGATTTCTACGAAAACATTTAAGGTAAGACAGTCATGGCAGTAAGAAAATTCAAACCTTGTACTCCGGGTACAAGAAACAAGGTAATCTCCGCTTTTGACGATATTACCTGCAAGACTCCTGAAAAGTCCCTCCTCGAGCCTCTCAAGAGGTCAGGCGGACGCAACAATCAGGGTAAGATGACAATGCGCTACATCGGTGGCGGACACAAGAAGATGTACCGTGTGATCGACTTCCTCCGCGACAAGGACAACGTTGTCGCTACGGTGATGACCATCGAGTACGATCCTAACCGTTCCGCACGTATCGCTCTTGTCCAGTATGAAGATGGCGAGAAGAGATATATCATCGCTCCTAACGGCCTCAAGGTAGGACAGACCATCCTTTCGGGATCGGGCGTCGCTCCTGAGGTCGGAAACACTCTTCCTCTTGGTGAAATTCCGCTTGGAACACTCGTACACAACATCGAGCTTCGTCCTGGCCAGGGTGCCGCCATGGCACGTTCGGCCGGTGCGTTCGCTCAGCTCGCAGCTCGTGAGGGCAACCACGCAATCCTCCGTCTCCCTTCAGGCGAGACCAGGATGGTTCTCTGCACCTGCCGCGCGACTGTAGGAACGGTTTCCAATCCTGACCACAATCTGGAATCTCACGGAAAAGCAGGACGCCGCAGATGGCTCGGTCGTCGTCCTCGCAACCGCGGTGTCGTAATGAACCCGGTAGATCACCCGATGGGTGGTGGTGAAGGACGTGCT
>JAEDEB010000074.1 GCA_016293535.1 Bacteroidales bacterium
GCTGCGATGGCGTCGATGGCAAACTTTGGCCCGGTGAAGCAGTCTCCTCCGACGAAAATATCCTCCTCTGCAGTCTGATAGGTGAGCTTGTCGGCAACAGGATATACGCCCCTGAAGAATTCTACCTTGGTGCCCTCGAAAAGGCTGCCGGCCTGAACTGTCTGGCCTATGGCGAATATGACCAGGTCGGCATCGAGAGTGATTGTATCAGCGTCGTCGAATACAGGGGCGAACCTGTGATCGGCGTCGAATACGGAAACGCATCTGCGGAATACGATTCCCTTTGCCGCCTCGCTGCCGAGAACCTCGACAGGACCCCAGCCCGGCTTGATGACAACCTTGTCTTCTCTTGCCTCGAGCCTCTCCTCAGGAGATGCAGGCATGATGTCCTCTGTCTCGAGAGACAGCATGGTCACGGACTCGGCACCGCTGCGCATCGCAACACGGGCTGCATCTATCGCGACGTTTCCTCCTCCCACGACCACGACCTTGCCGCTGACAGAGAAGCCTCCGGTATTGGCCTTGTGGAGGAAGTCGATGGCTGTGGTCGTCCCGGAAAGGTTCTCTCCAGGGATGCCCGGCAGCCTGCCACCCTGACAACCTATGGCAACATAGAAGGCCTTGAAGCCCTCGTCGCGGAGCTGCTGTATGGTGATGTCCTTTCCGACTTCGATGCCGGTACGGACTTCCACCCCTATTTCTTTCATTATATCTATCTCCGCCTTGATGACATCCTTCTCAAGCTTGTAGGAAGGTATGCCGTAACGGAGCATTCCTCCCGGTTCCTCGTTCTTCTCGAAGACCACAGGGTAGTAGCCCATCGTGGCTAGATAGTTGGCGCAGGACATTCCGGCTGGGCCACCGCCTATTATGGCAATCTTCTCCTTCCATCTTCCGAGGTTGGATGCAACAACCACTTCAGGAACGAACCTGGTTTCGGCGTTGAGGTCCTGTTCGGCGATGAATTTCTTTACGGCGTCTATGGCTACCGGCTGGTCTATGGTGCCTCTGGTGCAGGCATCCTCGCATCTGCGGTTACATATCCGTCCGCATACCGCAGGGAAAGGATTCTCCCTTTTGATGAGCTCGAGAGCCTCCTTGTACTTGCCTTCGGCCGCTTTCTTGAGATAACCCTGAACGGCGATATGGGCAGGGCAGGCGGTTTTGCAAGGGGAGGTTCCGCTAGGATAGCAGTTGATTCTGTTCCTGTCGCGATAGTCCTCGTTCCATTTGTGTTCTCCCCATTTGTTCGTGTCCGGCAGTTCCTGTACTGGGTATGTGATTTCTCCATTCTTCGTACAGAGTTTCTGACCGAGTTTGACGGCTCCGGCAGGGCAGTACTCCACACACCGGCCGCAGGCCACGCACTTCTCCTTCTCCACCTTCGCGACGTATGCGCTTCGGGACATGTTCGGGGTGTTGAAGAGTTGCGAGGTTCTCAGGGCATTGCAAATCTTGACGTTGCAGTTGCAGATGGCGAATATCTTGCCCTCTCCGTCGATGTTGGTAATCTGGTGGACGTATCCGTTGTCCTCGGCCCTGCGCAGGATTTCCATCGCCTCTTCGTAGCTGATGTCGCGGCCCCTTCCGCTCTCACGGCAGTAGTCCGCCATATCTCCCACTCCTATGCACCAGTCGTGGTAATCGTCCGCGCAGCCCTCGTCCAGTTTCTTGCGGCCGTAGCGGCAGGAGCAGATCGATGCTCCTATGTGACCTTCGTATTTCTTGAGCCAGTAGGAAATGTGCTCTATGTCAATGGACTCGTTCTCCATCTGTATGGCCTTTTCCACCGGAATGACATGCATTCCGATTCCGGCGCCTCCCGGAGGGACCATAGGGGTGATTTTCTCCAGAGGAAGGAAGGTCATCCTTTCGAAGAACATAGCGAGTTCCGGATGCCTGTCCATCAGATCCGTGTTCATGTTCGTGTACTCGGCCGAACCGGGCACGAAGAGGGGAACCCAGTATTCGCGGTCCTCCCTGTTGTAGGTGGTACCCGGAATTGGTCCGTCCTTGGTGTATTTGTCCCCGTAGTCATACTCGAGCATTCCAAAATAGGAAAGCTTGTCGAGCAGGGCGTCGAACTCCTCATCCGTGGCGCAGTAATGCTTCTTCCTGTTCCATTCAACGAGCAGGGGATATGGACGTTTCTCCCTGACTCTCAACGGTTTCTTCGATATGACATCAAGGAGAAGGTCGAGGGATGCCTCCCTTGTGGCAGCATCCATCTCGTCTTCGAATATACAGGCGAGGCCCCAGTATTCGGGATCGTCCGTGGTTATTCCCCGGATTTTTCCTGGAACACGGTCAGTGACCTTCCTGACGAATTTCAGGAGTTTTGGATTTGGATTGCTGTCTCCTTTGTGCTTTGGCACATACTTGCTTGAAATTGCCGGCATGGTTGGTTATCAGTTTTGTGTTATGTTATTCTTCATCGTGCCTTCCAGGCGGCCACCTCGTCGAGCAGCCACTGTGCGAAGGCCTCAATCCCTTCTCCGGTTCTTGCGGATATTGGCAGAACCCTAGCCTTCGGATTGCGCATCCTTATGTACTCCCTGCATTTGTCCATATCGAAATCGAAGTAGGGGAGCACGTCGATCTTGTTGATGAGGACAAGGTCGCAGACCGAGAACATCAGTGGGTACTTGAGGGGCTTGTCGTCTCCTTCCGGAACGGAAAGTATCATTGCGTTCCTGCAACTTCCGGTATCGAACTCAGCCGGACAGACGAGATTTCCGACATTCTCCAGTATGGCGAGGTCCACGGTTCCGGCCGGGAGATTCTCCAGGCCCTGGCGGGTCATTTCCGCATCGAGGTGGCACATCCCTCCGGTGTGGAGCTGTATGGACTCCACTCCCGTGGCTTCCCTGATTTTGACGGCATCCACGTCGCTGTCGATGTCGGCTTCCATTACCGCAATGCGGAGTTTGTCCTTTAGGAGATTGATGGTACGTATCAGGGTGCTGGTCTTTCCGCTGCCGGGAGAGGACATCAGATTCAGAAGGAACAGCTTCTTTTCTTTCAGCTCAGCCCTGAGCCTGTCAGCGTCCCTGTCGTTGTCTTCAAAGACGCTTTTCTTGATTTCGATTACTTTTACCGGGTCCATTCAACAAAAATGGCGATAAATCAGGATATATGCAAGGCAAGTTCTCACGTATGTCGGGAGAGTGTCGATATTTCAAGATTACTGATTACATTTGCGTTCCGACCAAAACCAGATTGCTTTGAAAGCCCTGAAATCATTGTTATTCTCAATACTTTTGTCCGTTGCAGCCCCGGCAGCGCTCCAGGGAGCGCGCAGCTCGGTTCCAGATTCGCTCTTCGTCTCTTTTTGCAGCCGTGAGTACCTCGATTCGGTGTACCGTGACTGTGCAATGGAAGCCAGCATGGAAGAGACGGAGTGCCTTCAGGCGATGACCGACAACCTTATGGCGGAATGGGCTTATGAGAACAGTCTCCTAGGCCTCTCGGAGTATTATGTCCAAAAGGCAATTGATTCCGCCTCCGGAGATGATGCCCTCATGGCCGACTGCCTGAGCCGGGCTTGCATACTGGAGCAGCGCAAAGGCAATCTGGTCGCCGCCATAGGCTATGCTGAACGATGCCTCGAAATAGACCGTATGGTGGGCAATCAGGAAAATATCAGTTCCTCCCTGAACAACATAGCAGGTCTTTATCTGACTTTCGGCCAGGCAGATATCGCTCGCAAGTATATAGATGAAGCCCTCGTTCTGGAAAGGCGGCTGGACAGGGATGCTCCCTTGGCAGTACGGCTGGGAATGGCTTCGGAGATATACCTTAAACTCTCTCTGGCAGAGGAAGCTCTGGACTTTGCCTCCGAGGCCTGCCGCCTGGACAGCCTTGCGGGAAGAGAGGCAAGGTACGCCATCAGGCTCTGCCAGAAGGCTTCCGCACTTACCGCCCTGTCCAGAGACAGCGAGGCCGAGAGGGACCTTGACACAGCCATCCCCCTGCTGCGCCGCTTTAACAACGTCAATTCCCTGTCCATCGCCTATGTCCAACTTGGGGAGATCTGTCTTCGCGCCGGCAGGGAGAGTGAGGCAGGAGAAGCCTTTGCTGAGTGCGTGTCGCTTGCCTCCTCCTACGGCAATAATTATATTGAAGCTCGTGGCCGCAAGGGTTTGTGGCTTCTGAACCGCGACAAGGCGCCGTCAGTGGCTCTTGTCCATCTGGAGAGGTACAATGAAATCCAGGCGAGCATCGCCTCGGACAGAGCCGTAAGTGAACTGACGCGTTTCAATGTCCGCTACGAGACACTGAAAAAGGAACAGATTATCTCAATGCAGCACCAGAAACTCAAATGGGGCGGCATTTGTCTGGGGCTTATGCTCATTATGCTCGTTTCCTCTGCATCCGCGCTGCTATTCTACCGGCGAAGCTCGAAGTTGTTCGAGGAGAAGAATGCCATTCTGGTAAAGAATGCTCTTGAAACAGACCGTCTCCTGATGCTTTCCCGTCATAATATGGAGAAGGAACTGAAGGAGGAGATAGAATCCATGGATTATGAACTGCCTCCGGTCAAACTTACTTCGAGGGAACTGCAGATTGCGCGCCTCAGTTGCGAAGGACTTCTTAGCAAGGAGATAGCAGACCATCTGGGAATATCGCAGCGCACGGTCGAGACACACAAGAACAATCTCTACAGAAAGCTCGGCATCAACAATATGGCGGAGCTTGTTTCATACGTTCACAAGGCTGGTTTGTCTAAGTAAATATACTTAGTTACCCCACGAAACCCTCGTTGAGGGCTTCTTTTGTCCGATCTCCTTTGGTAATTTAGATTTCTTAAGGACTCAGACCGGATGAAGGAGTGTATTCTTATACTGACGGCTGCTTTTCTGGCAGCCTCGTGTCATAGAGACACTGTCCCCGTCGAAACTCTCAGGGGGCAGGTTGACAGCGCCGTATATTCGACTGGAGATACTGATTCGCTTTCAGTTCTCTTGGAAGCATACAGCAAGGCGGGCAACACCTATGGGGAGATGCTGGCTGCCCGGGAACTCGGCTTGAAACTCAGGAAAGACAGCCGTTTCTATGATGCCATAGATGTCCACAAGAGGGGACTCGCCGCGGCGGAGAAACTGCGCGACACCGTTCAGGCGGTCCAGGCTCTCAACAATATCGGCACCAATTACCGCCGTCTCGGCATACTCGACGAGGCTTCTTCCTGGCATTACAAGGCCCTGAACCTCTGTGACCAGTATTCAGGAACTCTCAATCCCGGGGACAGGAAAGCCCTCAAGAACAGGGTAGTCAGTCTCAACGGCATAGGCAACGTTCAGCTGACCATGGGAAATGACGTGGAGGCTGAATCAGCCTTCCGGCAGGCCCTCAAGGGCGAGAGTGCCCTGGGCAGCGCTTTGGGACAGGCCATCAATTATGCAAATCTGGGTTCCATCCTGGAATCCAGGGAGATGAATGACTCTGCCCGTTTCTATTATGAAAAGTCCATGGAATTCAACAGGTTGGCCAAGTCCGACCTGGGTATTTCCCTCTGTTATGCGCATTTTGGCCGCTTGGCCGAGAAGGAGGGGGACTATGCCGCTGCCATAGTCGAATACGGGAAGGCATACGAGATTATGGAGGGCAGTTCCGATGTCTGGCATTGGCTTGAATCCGCCGTATCGCTGGTAAGGGCCCATATCAATGCCGGCAATCTGGACAGGGCGTCCTTCTATCTGGACAAGGCGATGAAGGAGGCCGAAAGAATATCCTCGATGGAATATCTGGCCGAGGTTTACCGTCTGGACTATCTCATCCAGAAGCAAAGGGGCAATTCCGCTCTGGCTCTGAAGAGCTATGTGAAGAGCCGGGAGTATGCCGACAGCGTGACCAGCGAGAAGAATCTGAACCATATACAGAATGTCCGGGTGGGCTATGAGAGGGAGCGGAAGCAGCAGGAAATCGATATGCTGAACCGCAGCTGGGAGGCGGAGAGACACGTCAGAAATGCCCTGCTCACAATGTCCCTGATAGCCCTGCTGCTGACAGTTGCCACCATTGTGGTACTCGTTTACATGATTACGCTCAGGAACCGCAACCAGAAGATGCTCAAGGAGATGGAAACGATGAAGAGCAACTTCTTTACCAATATCACCCACGAGTTCCGCACTCCGCTTACGGTCATTCATTCGGCTGCCGGGCACATAATGAAGGAGACGCCCGTTGACAGTCCTCTCCACCGGGATGCCGAGGACATAATGCGCCACGGGAAGAGTCTGCTCAGTCTGATCAACCAGATACTTGACATAGCGAAGCTCAGTTCCGGCAGCGGATGCTGTCCCGAGTATTGCAGGGGCGACATTGTCGGCTATGTCACCATGATATGCGAGAGCCACAGGCCTTATGCCAGGACCAGGGACATACGTATAATCTATGCTCCGGCGGAGCCTTCGGTCGAGATGGATTTCATCCCGGAATATGTGAAACAGACCGTCAGCAACCTGCTTTCCAATGCCATCAAGTTCTCTGCCGAGGGCGGGCGTATTCTGCTTGTTTCCAGGTGCAGGGAAGGGGACTTCATACTCACCGTCTGCGACGAGGGCAAAGGTATGGCTCCCGAGGTGCTTCGCAACATATTCAAGCCTTTCTATCAGGCTCCGGGTCAGTCTATGAGCCTTGGTACAGGCGTTGGACTCCCTATAGTCAAGATGAATGTGGAGGCGATGAAAGGCAGGGTAGAAGTCCACAGCGCAGTCGGAAAGGGTGCGGTGTTCATCGTAACCCTTCCTTTGAACTGCGGCGAGAAGCCGGGGCGTCACTTCGATTTCAATGACTATGTGATGCCGGACAGCATTCCGGAAGCGGAATCCGAGAGCGAGGTGAACGAGGACGTGATACACGAGGGGATGGAGAATGCCACGAGTATCCTGATTGTGGAGGACACTCCTGAGGTTGCGAGACTGCAGATGAACCAGCTTGATTCCGACTTCAATTATTATTTTGCAAAGAACGGGGAAGAGGGACTTGAAAGAGCCGCAGCCATAGTTCCGGATCTTATCATCACGGATGTGATGATGCCGGAAATGGACGGCTTCGAATTCTGCCGCAGGGTGCGCGCGTCCGGGGCCCTGAATCATATCCCGGTCATTATGGTGACAGCGAAATGCACACACGAGGACAAGCTTGCCGGGCTTGAGGCGGGCGCAGATGCCTTCCTCGAAAAGCCTTTCCACGCTGACGAACTGAACCTCAGGGTGGTCAAGTTGCTCGAGCAGAGGAGTCTGCTTCAGCAGAAGTGGAAATCCGACATCGATGATGGAACCCGGGATCTGAGCGGGGTTCCGGATTCCAGCCGTAAGTTCATCAATGATTTTACGGATGTAGTCAACAACTGCTTCAAAACGGGAAAACTCGACCATAACACGATTGCCGATGCCCTCTGCATCACTAGAATCCAGCTCAACAGGAAAGTCAAGGCAATAACCGGTCTTACCACTACAGAATACATCAGCCGCATACGAATCTCTCTCGCCAAGAAGCTGCTCGATTCCACAGACATTCTTGTCGGTGACATAGCCCTGCGCTGCTGCGTGGATGACGTGGCATACTTCTGCTCGATGTTCAGAAAGGCGACCGGAATGACACCTACGGCCTGGAGGGCCCGTAACAGGGGTTGAAGCTGAAGAATGTTCCTCAATTCATATAAGATGTAACTTGATTCATAACCGGACATCGCTCCCGCGTCTAACTTTGCCCGTGGATATTCAAGCTGAAGTTCTTTATTTATTCCTTATAAATTATGAAAAAGCTTTTATTCTTCATAATGACTCTTGGAGTCGTTATGACAGCGTGCAAAAAAGAAGAAACTAAAAATGTGAGCCTTGAGGGCAATCAATGGATCTCAGAGGTGTTTGAAGCTGAGGGGGATTTACCGGCCGGAAAGTATCTGTATGATATTGGAGCAAAATCCGGTGCGGGTAAAATGACTGCGGTTCTTGTGGCAACGGAAAGCAATTCTGCTTTTGACGAGGGTGACCTCATAAAGATTTACAGTGGAGATTACACTTATGACCCTTCCACAAGGGTACTCTATTCTGGTGTAGATGCTGTGCGGGTTGAATATTTGTCAAGCAAGAAGATTCGATTCTGCAATACCTACGATGGCAGTCCCTTGATGGTTCTCAGCCTTGTCGACGGAAGGCAGCATCAGATAAATGGCGCTGTGGAATTCGAACCGGAGCCTGAAGAGTTTGAAATCACTCCTTCAAAGGAGGCCGACTGGGCTGGCGGTTCCATTACGTTCAGCTCGGACAGAACTATCGAGAGTCTGACATACGAAGTTGTGACAGAAGGACTCACCGAGCAGGATATCTGCAAGACCAGTCTTACCGGCAATACTCTCACTCTTGGCCAGTATGTCGGAGAGGGCGCAGCATTGGCAGATTGCGAGATCAAGGTTAAAGCGACTGATGAAGATGGTAATGAAGCGGAGTGCACCGTAACTTCAAAGTCTTGGAGACCAGCTGTTTACACGAAAAACAAAGAAGACATTTTTACCGAAGACAATTTGGAGGAAGGATGGTCTCAAGGCCAGGAATGCTGGCTTGGAGCGCTGTGTGCAGATGGAGAGATTCCGTACGATAGTGAGACTAGCTCCTTCAGTGGAATCAGCTATACGGTGCCTTTTTTCATGTCGGCATTCGGCAGCAAGTACAATAAGGTCGGCTATGATACCCCTTTGCGCATTGTTGAAGGAACAATCACTTACACCTATGGCGCACTCTCTTTTGAACTGCTTATAGAAATCTACCGCTAACCATGACTGTACGTAGATTATTGTCATCTGTTCCGATTCTGCTCGTTTTCCTTCTTGCAGGATTTGGATCCGTCTCCTGCGTGAAGGAGGCTGAAGGCATTACCGAGATTGTTTTCACGAACGTAAGATCCGGGAAAATAAGCCTTTCCATGGGACAGGAGTTCCAGGTGAAGTATATGGTAATGCCGGAGCATTTGCAGGAAACAGCCGATATTATATGGGAAACTTCTGACAAGAAGGTTGCCAAGGTCAGAAAAGGGGCCATTGAGGCAGAAGGCCCAGGTGAAGCTGTCATTACTGCCTCGTCTGGCAATGCGAAGGCAAGCATCATTGTGACGGTGAAAGCCATCCAGGTGGAAGACCTTGATTTTCCATCCAAGGCTATCGAGGTCTACCGGGACGCCA
>JAEDEB010000015.1 GCA_016293535.1 Bacteroidales bacterium
AGAGCACCTGACTGTTAATCAGGGGGTCGTAGGTTCAAGTCCTACTTGAGGAGCAGAAATTAAAGCACTGATCATCAGCAACTTACTGAATCAGTGCTTTTGTTTTTTACCACAAAATCGAATAAAAACGGCTTTGTTTCTTGCACAAAACCGCACAATTCTGCACAAAAAGTCTGCAAATAGTCTGCAAATAGTCTGCAAGACTTCTCTGTATCTCAGAGACGGAGACGGATACCAAAGTTGAGGTTGCGGCCGTCGGCCCAGTAGCCGGTAAAAGTGTCCCGGCTGTGGTCGGAGCCATCCTTGCTGCGCTCTATGTAAGTGGCGTCGAGAATGTTGTTGACATTGAGAAACAGCACGATGCCGAGACGGCGGACAGAACCGGTCCAACTGACACCCGCATTGAGCAGGTGGTATGAAGGGATGCGGTACGAATCCCGGCGATCATCGGGGTTTGTGCGCGACACCGGGTCGAAGTCAGCCCAGAAGCGGTCGTTCCAGGACCAGTCCGCACGGATATCCAGGCCCGGAGTCAACCCAAGTCGGAGGGATGCGCCAATCTGAGTCTGCGGAGCATCGCCGACATGAAGCCCGTCGGCATAAACATTCACATTCCCGACCGGGGACATGGTCACGGGGTCGTATATCGTCGCTGTAACGTCATTCTTCCAGCGCCAGTCGCCTACCGACGCAAAGGCATCCACCCGTATGAACCGTTCATATGCATACCAGACATCCGCTTCGAAACCGTAGTGGAATGCATCCAAACCCTTGACCATATATTTCACGGGATCCTCCTCTATGCTACTGTACGGCGACGACAGGAGAGTCTTGTTCTTCCATAGCACCGCATATCCGGTAATTTCCGCGCCGAAACCGTTCATCGCCAGGCGGTAACCTATCTCAGCGAGGGTATTGCTCTCGTTGGCGAGGTCGCGCGAAATCTCGTTGTTCCCGTTGGAGAAGAACACATTTGCATACGGTACACGCGAATAGAAGGCCGCATTCGCATAGAATTTCGAATGTCGCCATGGACGGTAGAGCACCCCGCCCTTCACGCTACCGCCGGCACGCGAGGCCCTGTCGCTCCATTTATCAGCCGTGGAATAGTTGTACAGGTCCCATCTGCGCAAAGTTGTCGCGCTCAATGATGCACCCAGAGTAAAAACCAGCTGCTTTTCCCGGCCGGCCTTGTAGTGCGCAAGCGCATATGCGGTGAAATAGTTCTGGCGACGGCCATTGTGAGTGCGCACATAGTCACCTACGCCCTTTATCGGATTGCGTCCGTTCAATCCGGCGAGGGAGTTGTGCTCATAGTCCTCGAACCAGTAGTCTGCGCCGAGCAGGTCAGTGATACGCTCCTTTTCCCAGGTGTCGTATATCTGCCAATGCACTCCGGCGTCGAGGTCGGCCCTGTCGGAAAACTCCTTGACCACGTTGGACTTGAGTCCGGCCTGCACATGTCCTGCGAGATAGTCTGTCATGACGTTTACAGCGCGCCTGCCGTATCCATCCATCTCAGCCGACGCGTTGTTCGCAATCACCGCATCCCAGTCTATCTGTCCCTCGCCCTCCGAGCCTTCCGGAATCACAAAACTCGAAATGCGGCGCCCGTTGCTCTCCGAATAGTATCCTCCTCCATTTGCAAGGGCGAGGTAAAAGGTATTGAACGCCTTCCACCCGTTGCCTCCGTCAAAGGCCGAGCCTCCGTCATAGCTGTGGGTGAGTGTAAAATAGGGCTTGAAGTAGTTGTTCCTCGCCGTAGTCCTTTGAAAACGCGTTCCGTCCTCAGCAGTCTGCCAGCCCCAACTCTTGTTGTAGGAGACTCCATATTTCTCCATCTCCGCATAGGAGAGGCGAACAGAACGCTGCTGATGAGTTTCGGGCGAGCCGAGAGCCGTGAAGTTGAGTTTATGTCCATGTCTGAAGGACTTTTCCAGGGAAACGAGATACGAACCGGAACTTATGCGGCTGCAGTCCACGAAGGTGCTTCCCCAGTTGTATGAGCCCATGAGGGAGAGGTTCCATCCGCGGGGAAGGGCACCTGTGGATATGTTTATGAACGCGTTGTTCGCACCGGCTCCGGTATGGAACCAGCCCGCCTCCGCGCGGAATTCCGGCGACGGTCGCGTGGTCAGTATGTTCACTGTTCCGCCGACTGAATTGTCCGAAAGCATCGAGTTGCCCACACCTTTCTGTATCTGAATTGATTCAGTTGCATCCGACAGACCCATCCAGTTGTTCCAGTACATGCTCCCGGACGTAAGGCCGGAAATCGGAATGCCGTTAAGCAGAACGGAAATGTTCTCCTGCTTGAATCCGCGGATATTGATCTTGGCGTCGCCGAAACTTCCGGTTTCCGACGTTGAATAGACACCCGGAATGTTACGTATCATTTCGGGGAAGGTTCTGCCGGGTGCATTTTCGCGAAGCTTTTCGTGACTGATATCGGTCAGGCGCAGGGAGGACAGGGCAGCATCAGCGATGCTGGCGGAAATGCTCGAAGCATCGATTAAGAGACTTGATGTCGTGTCGGCCGGAACCAATGAGGGGTTGGATTCTGCTGCGGGGAGTGAGACTGCAGAAGCTGAAAGTGCGGCTGCGGGGAGTGAGACTGTCGCAATGAACGACGCCGCCGCAAAGGGTGACAATGATTTAAGCATAGTCAGTTTGTAAGTTTGAGTGAAACAATAAACTACAAATCTGACAGGGTATGTTCCCCCGCCGGCAAGTGCCGTGAAGGGGTTCATCTTCTTCCATCCGGACTTTCGCAGTCTTGCAGAAATACTCCTGACAAGGCTGCCATACCGTCGGTGCCGTAGTTTCAACGGCTCAGCCATAAGCGGAATAATGTTGTGAATAGACCACCTATGGGTCGCGGACTATACCGCCGGTTGGGACTTTCACCCGACCCTGAAGATTCAGGGCGCAAATATAGAAATTTTTTGAAGACTACTGAATCAGCAGGCTTTGTCTTGGATTATGGATAAAGTGGACATATTTGCCAAGAAGGTCTTATGAGCAGTCTCCAGCCTTGCAGTCTCCTCAGCAGTAAACAGCGTGACCTGAGGTAAGACCTCCCTTATCAAATTAAAGTAGAATGATTCTTGAACTTTGCGTTCATCCACTTCATTTATAAAGTAGGTATCGATATCCAAGGGCATCATCAGATGTGCCTGTGCCGACAAGGAATATCGGGTCGCCTTTCCTTTTCCCTCATTGACATACTCCCCGCCATGAAGGACGGAGATTCTCAGGTGGCTAGCGTCCCTTGCGAAGGGTGACCTTCGTCTTACGGGGACTCCCTGACGAGGCAATGCCCTGCCTCAGGATATTGGTCGCTGCGTTCGCATCCCTGTCGTGATGCGTTCCGCACTCCGGACAGGTCCAATGCCTGTCACGAAGACTCAGATGTTCATTGACATACTGACATACAGAACAGGTCCTGCTGCTCGGATAGAACCTGTCCACCTTGCGCACCTCGCAGCCGTACTTGACTGCCGTATGCTCGAGCTTCTGCATGAACGAGCCGAAGGCCAGGTCGGCCATCTTGCGACCCCATAGACGTGACATCCCTGTCAGCTGCAGGTCCTCCACGCACATCGTGTCATAGGCACGGCACAGCTCGTGGGCGAGCTTCCACTGCCAGTCGTCACGGCGGTTCGCAATCTCCTCGTGGATGCGGTCAAGGGCGAGCCTCGCCGCAAGGCGGTGCGCCGAACCTCTTTCGCACTTTGACAAACGCCGTGACGCCTTGCGTAGGTTATTCAGTTCCTGCCTGAGGAACAGCGGATTCTCAATCCTCGTCCCGTCGCTCAGGGTGAGGTAGGTCTTCAGTCCGAAGTCCATCCCGACCGATGCACCATCGTGTGTCTTTCGTCGGGGTTGCGCAACCGCATCGGTGACGATGTACAGGTAGTACTCGCCGAGAGGACTGCGCTTGATCCGGATCTGTTTGACCTGCCCCTCCCAGGGACGGGAATACGAGAACTGGAAGTGCTGCTTTATGGAATTCAGAACAAGCACGTTGGAGTTCAGCTTGAATCCGCCCTGCTTGTACACTAAGCTTCGGAACTGCTCTGCACGCTTGAACTTCGGCGGTCTGGCCGACAAGTGCAGAAAGAAACGCTGGTAAGCGGCATCCAGCCGCTCCAATATCTCCTGAACGGTCTGGCTGTGCAGACGGCAGCGGGCGATTCGGCGGGAAAAATGATGCTTCATCCTAGAACAGGAGCAATACCTGCTTATCAGACGGTAGTAGCGTTTCTGAAGTGCGAGAGCGTGGTTCCAGACAAAACAGGCCTCGCGCAGCATCGCATCAATCTTGCGGTTGCGCTTTGAACTATAGAGTTTGTACCTGTATGTCAACATAGTACGAATATACTAAAAACCATTGAATTATGAAAGCGAATGCGGGCGCTTTCATCCCCCGTCTGAATACTGGTGTTTTCCCGCGCCAAACGCATAACAATATCACCGCTGCGAACACACCCGGCAATGATTCTTTTCAGAGTTCTCTCATTAGGAGCCTCCGTCAAACCAGCTGCAATCTCCACCCTGCTTGAAGAGGGATTATAATGCAGGAACTGCAATATTTCTACCTGTATAGTCATAGTTATCCTCTTCTATCGGGACAACAATAACACTATTTTTCAAATTTACGGGACAAACACGGCGTTTTATGACCCGATTAAAGGCCCTCTTTGACCCGAATAATATTCTCTATGACCCCAGAGGTTACAGCTGCCATCCGCAGTTCAGATCTGTATCTCGAGGTCACGACATAAAACAATGCTCTATAATTTGCCACAAGTTGGCATTTGGCTATGTTTGTGGCAAATTATGATAATGTTTCCTCACTCAAGCCCGGGATTTGCCGCACTGCGTGCGCCACTTCCCTTCCCGCTCGCCGCGGGGGCCCTTGCAAAGCAGCATATTATCAAGGAGTCAGCATCGCTTGCGCGATGCTGACTCCTTGATAATATGTGCTTTGCGGAGAGATCGGGATTCGAACCCGAGATACCCTTTTGGGGTATACACGCTTTCCAGGCGTGCCTCTTAAGCCACTCGAGCATCTCTCCTAAGATTCGTCTCAACTTGTTTGGAAGCGCAAATATAGCGGTTTTTTTGTAAACTCCAAACGCCAGGACACTGATCCGCTTGCTGGACAAATGTCAGAAACCGCAACAACCTCCTGTCATCAAAACCAAAAAGCACACAATGTCAGAAACGGCAGCAGCCTCTTGTCATCAAAGCCCAAAAGCGGCTTTTACAGTGTCCACGCTGTCGAGCAGTTCCCAGCCGAAGAACTGGATCTCGCGGCTGACCTCCTTGCCGTCGCGGACGAGGGTAACGGTTTCCCTGTATGGGGCGCGTCCCACGTGTCCGTATGCTGCGGTCGGGAGATAGATAGGGTTCTTGAGCCCGAACTTCTCCACTATGCGCGCAGGACGAAGGTCGAAGAGTTCTCCAATCTTGTCGGCGATGTATGCGTCTGCGAACTTCTTTCCTGTACGTGTGCATGTAGCCGCGGTTCCATAGGTATTGACATAGATGCTTACCGGGCGGGCGACACCGATTGCATACGAAAGTTGAACGAGCATTTCCCTGGCCACGCCGGCAGCGACCATATTCTTCGCGATATATCTGGCTGCATAAGCCGCCGAACGGTCCACCTTGCTCGGATCCTTGCCGGAGAAGGCTCCACCGCCGTGAGCGCCTTTTCCTCCGTAGGTGTCGACGATGATTTTCCGTCCGGTAAGACCGGTGTCGCCGTGAGGACCGCCGATAACGAACTTGCCGGTCGGGTTGACGTGCAGGATGTATCCGTCAGGATTGGATTCGCTGCGCAGTCCCCTGAACAGGGCTGCCGTGCCCTCCGGAAGTTCCGCAACCAATTGAGGAAGAACTATGTCCATAACGTCGCGGCGTATCCTGTCCTGCATCTCCCTTTCGCCGGCGAATTCGTCGTGCTGGGTAGAGATGACTATGGTATGGATCCGTACCGGAGCGCCGGTCTCGTCGTCATACTCGACGGTGAACTGGCTTTTTGCATCAGGACGGAGATAGGTCATCACCTTGCCTTCCTTGCGGATACGGGCGAGGACGGTGAGGGCCTTGTGGGCAAGAAACAGCGGCAGAGGCATATACTCCTCAGTATCGCAGCAGGCGTAGCCGAACATCATTCCCTGGTCGCCGGCGCCCTGCCTGTCAGCATCGTCGGATGCGTCGAGAGCGCGGGTGACTCCCTGGTTGATGTCGCTGCTCTGCTCGTGGATTGCCGAAAGGATTCCGCAGCTGTTTCCGTCAAACTGGTACTCGGCCTTGTTGTAGCCGATTTCATTGATGACTTTCCTCGCGGTGGACTGTATGTCCACATATGCTTCGGAACGCACCTCTCCACCAATGACAACGAGACCCGTGGTGCAGAAAGTCTCGCATGCGACCTTCGCCTCGGGATCGAGACGGAGGAATTCATCAAGGACAGCGTCTGAGATCTGATCTGAGACTTTGTCCGGGTGTCCTTCGGACACCGATTCGGATGTAAACAAATATTTCATGCTGTTACAGTTAGGTATTCAATAATATCAAGGTTCGCGATGTTTGCTGTACTCGCGGCTTCGCATAAAAAAACTCCGTCATACGGGCGTATGCGGAGCTGCGGTATACCGGGAACCTTGCGGTTTTTAGCATTTTTTACCGTGGTTGCAAGCATACAAATCTCTCCACATATTTTTCGTCCTTCCGGCCGGCGCCTCGCCAATCACAGCGAGAGCAATCGCGGCGGGATGACGGGACCGCAAAGTTAAGTGAAAATTAAGATTATGCAAAGAAATGCATCCCAAATCACCTGCAGGTTTTCTATTTCCCTTTCTTTGTTTAAATTTGCACGCGTATTCCGCAAAGACGGTATTAATATAAATATAAGGTATAGTTCAAAACTCACAGTTCATAAGATAATCTTACGAAACAACAATACTAACAAAACATTTATGAAACAATCAATCAAGTTTCTGCTCGCCGCTTTTGCGGCAATGTTTGTGGGCGTGAGCGCGTTTGCGCAGATCACGACCTCTTCACTCAACGGTCGCGTTGCCGACGCCTCCGGCGAGGCAGTGATAGGTGCCGCAGTCGTGGCAACCCACGCCGAGTCCGGTACAACCTACGCGGCAGTGACCAATGCCGAAGGCCGCTTCGTAATCAACGGTATGCGCGCCGGTGGTCCTTACAATGTGGAGGTTTCCTGCCTGGGATACCAGACCGTAACCTACACGGACCTCTACCTCCAGCTCGCAGAGCCTTCCAGCATCAATGCCTCTCTCGCTGAGGACAGCGAGATGCTCAGCGAGGCCCTCGTGATCAGTGAGGCTGCGTCTAAATTCTCTTCTGACAAGACCGGTGCAGCCACCAACATCTCCAACAGGGAACTCACCGAAATGCCTACCGTCAGCAGGAGCATCACCGACATCACCCGCCTTTCTCCTTACGGAGGCAACGGCATGAGCTTCGCAGGCCAGGACGGCCGTACCGCGAACTTCACCGTCGACGGCGCCAACTTCAACAACAATTTCGGACTTTCATCAAACCTCCCTGGAGGCGGAAATCCTATCTCCATCGACGCAATCGAGGAGATGCAGGTGGTAATCGCGCCGTTTGACGTACGCCAGTCCGGATTCATCGGCGGCGGTGTCAACGCCATCACCAAGTCCGGTACGAACATCTTCAAGGGAAGCGCATACGTTTACCACAGGAACGAGAATATGCGAGGTGACTCCGTAGAGCACGAGCAGATATCCACCGCAAGGGACATAGACCGCAACACCACGGTCGGCGCCACCCTCGGAGGTCCTATCATCAAGAACAAGCTCTTCTTCTTCGCAAGCTTCGAGTATTCCAAGGTTCCTACCACTCCAAGCGACTGCCGCTGGAGGGCATCCTCCGACGGTCAGGGCGACGAGAACAGCAAGATTTCATACTGTACTTCAGAAGACCTCAAAACCGTCTCTGAATACGTAAAGGACACTTATGGCTATGACACAGGTTCCTACACCTCCTTCCCTGCAGACCAGCAGGCCTTCAAGGCTCTGGCCCGTCTGGACTGGAACATCAGCCAGAAGCATCATCTCGCGCTCCGCTACAACTACACCAACAACACTTCCTGGAGCGCTCCCAACGCAAGCTCGATGGACGGCGGCACACGTTCCCCATTCGGACGCATGTCCCTCTACTCGATGTCCTTTGCAAACTCGATGTACTCGATAAACAACATCGTACATTCGGTTTCCCTCGACCTCAACAGCCGCATCACAGACCAGCTCTCCAACCAGCTGCTCGTCACCTTCTCAAAGCTTGACGACGTGCGCGGCACCAACTCGACCGACTTCCCGTTCATCGACATCCAGGACGGAACCGGCACCAACACCCAGTACATGGCTCTCGGTTATGAGCTCTTCACCTGGAACAACGCCGTTCACAACACCAACTTCCTCGTCAAGGACGAGCTCTACTACTACGCCGGCAACCACAAGGTCACTGCAGGTCTCAACTACACCTACACGATGGCCGACAATGCCTATATGAGAAACGGTACCGGATACTACCGCTATGCCAGCGTGGACGACTTCCTCAACGAGAGGACCCCTGAGGTTGTCTGCCTCACCTACGGTTACGGCGGAGAAGAGAATCCGGCAGCCCGCGTACAGCGCCACGACCTCGCTCTCTATGCTCAGGACGAGTGGTCCATCAACGACAGGTTCAAGCTTACCTACGGCCTCCGTATCGACGCCAACTTCTATGACAACGGCGACCTTATGACAAACGAAGCCATCAAGGAACTCGCCTACTATCCTAAGTCGCACAACTACACGGAGCAGCACATCGATACGGGCAAGTGGCCTACTTCACAGATTGCACTGTCTCCACGTATCGGATTCAACTGGGACGTTCTCGGCGACAGAAGCCTCACGCTCCGCGGAGGTACAGGTCTCTTCCAGGGCCGTCTCCCTCTCGTGTTCATGACCAACATGCCTACCAACAGCGGTATGGTCCAGTACAAGGCACAGATCAACGCCAGCACTGTCGTCAAGACCTACAAGAACGAAGTAAAGATGCCTAACTACACCGGACCTACAGTAACCGACAGCAAGGGCAACACCGTCATAGACATGAAACAGTTCGCCGGAAAGCTCAGAAACAGGACCGAACTCCGCGACTACCTCATTTCCATCGGCTATCCTGGAACCATATCTGCAGAAGACGGAACGGTTCCTTCATCGATTGCCGCAGTGGACCCTAACTTCAAGATGCCTCAGGTATGGAAGACATCCCTCGCCCTGGACTACAGGATTCCTGTGAACTTCCCGTTCTCTGTCAGCGTCGAGGGTATCTACAACAAGACTGTCAATGCTGCAACCATTTCTGACTGGAGCATGATGCCGGTAGAGGGCTTCGCCACCTTCAACGGTGCAGACAGCCGTCCTATCTACCCGGCTGAATTCCGCAACCAGACCAAGGCATTCGTCCTTGAGAACACCCACAAGGGTTTCGGATACTCCGCAAACGTGACCGTCAAGATGCAGCCTATTCCTGAAATCAGCCTCATGGCCGCATATACCCGCACGGGCAACAAGGAAATCACCGGAATGCCGGGATCCGATGCCGAGTCAGCATTCACCTATGTTCCTTCATCCAAGGGTCCTAACTACCTCAAGCTCCACAACTCCGCAAACGTGACTCCGGACCGCATAATCGCGTCTGCCACATACAACACCCGCTGCGGAGACCACTTCAGCATCATATATGAGTCCTGGAGAGGAGGTTACAACTACTCCTACATGCTCGCCAACGACATGAACGGAGACGGATACCAGTATGACGCTCTCTACATCCCTACCGATAAGGAGGTTGCCGATAACGAATTCCGTTTCGTGAACGAGAAGGACCGCGACAGGTTCATGGCATTCGTGCACAACGACAAGTACCTGAGCAAGCATCAGGGCGAATATGCCGAGGCATACAGCGTATACAACCCTTGGGTACACCGCATCGACTTCGCATACAAGCACGACTTCAAGATCAACATCGGCAAGTCAGTGAACACTCTCCAGCTCTCTGTCGACATCAAGAACGTAGCCAACATCTTCAACGACCACTACGGAGTGTCCAAGACAATGAACTCCAAGCTCAACTCAGGCCGCATCCTCAAGTATGAGGGTGCCGACGCGGAGGGTTACGCTGTCTTCTCGACCCCGAGCGCAGTCAGCGGCAGCACCCAGACCTGGGGCCACAACCACGCCATCGGCCAGTGCTGGTACGCCTCTGTCGGAATCAAGTATATGTTCAACTAATATAGAAGTCTGATACAATGAAACTCAAATATATTTTCGCATCAATCATCTCCCTTGCCCTCCTTGCAGTGGGATGTACGAAAGAGGACCCGGCTTCTCTGAACAACATCAGCGTATCCAAGACCTATCTGTCCATCCCTGAAGAGGGCGGTTCAGTAGAAGTGACCATCAACGCCCTCGAAGAGTGGAAATTCGAACTCCAGTTCTATAGCGACGATGATGTGAAGGATGCAGACAGGGGCTGCCCTACCTGGCTCACTGCAAGTGCAGAGAAAGGTGTTCCCGGCGAGACCGTAATCACCTTCAGTGCTGAAAAAACTGAGGCAGGCCGCGAGGCAGAGATCCACATACTTGTGGGCACCAACACCCAGATTCTCATAGTCCGTCAGGGCGAGATGACAGCCAGCGAGGCAAGTTGCAAAGAAATCATTGCAGGCCCCAACGGCAAAACCTACAGGGTTACAGGTACCTGCACCAGCATTACCAATACGACTTACGGCAACTGGCTCCTCAACGACAACACCGGTGAGATTACCATCTACGGAACCCTCGACAAAGACGGTGCCGAGAAGAATTTCTCGAGCCTCGGCATAGAAGTGGGCGACGTTGTGACCGTCGAAGGTCCAAAGGACACCTACGGAACCACTATCGAGCTTGTCAAAGTGACCGTCATCAAGATTTCCAAGGCCATGCTCAAAATGGTCAGCGACAATGACATCACAATAGAAAAAACTGCTGACACCCTGGATGTCAAGCTTGCCTTCAAGGGTAACGGCGCATACTTCGAAATCGACAAGGAG
The DNA here is from genome assembly GCA_016293535.1 of Bacteroidales bacterium. GTDB lineage: Bacteria > Bacteroidota > Bacteroidia > Bacteroidales > UBA932 > Cryptobacteroides. Next base: position 11,147 of record JAEDEB010000015.1, read on the forward strand.
AAAAGCACTGCCGAGATAGAGTATCTGAAAACCACTGTCATCGAGGGTGTTCCTTCCAAGCTCGAGAAGAACCCGGCAGATACTGCAATCTTCAGATTCGCAGTTGCCGCAAATGACGGCTTCGAAGTCAGGACCGGTTCCATCAATTTCTGGTCCGGTTCTACCGAAGCCACCTTCAACTTCACTCAGAAGAGCAATCTCCCAGAAAAGGTGACTATCAAGGAGGCAATTGACAATCGTGCCAATGGCAGTCAGGTATATGTCGAAGGCGTGATCAAGGCAATCTGCGGAAAAGGATACATACTTGACGATGGCACCGCTGCTCTCCTCATCTACAAGCCTACCGTAGAATCCTACGCAGTCGGAGACAAGATGAAGATTGCCGGAAAGGTAGCCGTATACAATTTTGGAGCACAGATCGAGACACCTCTTTATGAGGTCAAGGACGGCACTGAGCAAGTCACGTATCCTAAAGCCATCGTATATGACGCCGACAAGGTGAAGGCGCTCAAGGATGAGCTCTCAGAAAAGGTCGCGGACAAAACTTCCTATGTTACTCCAATCGAGTATATCCAGCTTAGCGGCAAAGTCAGCGTAAGCGGTAATTACTACAACCTCATCCTCGATGGCACCACGGAATTGCAGGGCTCGTTCTATCAGCTGTCCGATGAGCAGAAGACTCAAATCGGCGCCCTCGATGGCAAGAATGTCCGGCTTACCGGCTACAAGCAGTCAGTCAGCGTTTCCAGCAATAAGCCTAAATACCTCAATGTGATATACACTTCCGTTGAAGAAATCAAGTAATCTTCAAATTACTGATAAAATTTCACATTAATTTATTGACTTAATCCGGCAGACTCTAAAGTTTGCCGGATTATTTGTATATTCGCGGTCTTGTGCAACAATTTGTAATCAAAATCAAAGCAAATATGAAAATAAGGCAAATCCTTGCAGGGGCTATGGCCGTATTGGCGCTCGCATCCTGCGAAAAGACCGTCGACGCATTAGTCAAGGTCGACAACAATCAGATCGAATTCAAAGCAGAGGGCGGGACTCAGACCGTAAGTTTTACCTCAACTGCAAAATGGAAAGTCACAGGTCTTGAGAAAGTCGGTGGCTGGATCAACGTGACTCCTGAAGAGGGCAACGGTTCTGCTGACAAACAGGAACTTGAAATTAAGGTCACCCCTAACGAGGGCGAGGACCGTACGGCTGTAATCACCATCGAGTCCAATGTCTTCGCAAAGAAATCCATCCGCATCAACCAGGCCGGGAACGTCGTGGAAGCCGAACAGATCACCGTTGCCGAATTCCTGCAGAAGAAGGATACTGAAACCGCCTATGTTCTCGAGGGTGTTATTTCCGGGCTGACAAACAGCAGCTACAAGGGTTTCGACCTTACCGACGAGACCGGAAAAGTTCCTTGCGCATTCCCTGAAAATTTTGACGAAAAAGTATCCGAACTCGCAAACGGATGCACGGTCAGGATTCAGGGCAAGTACAACTACTACGAAAGCAAGAATCTCGACCAGATGAACAATGGAACCATACTCCGTGTGACTCCGGCTCCTGCTTACGATATCACAGCCTGCACCGTTGCCGATTTTATCAAAAAGGCTGACGCGACTCATCAGTACAGACTCAGCGGTACAATCTCCAATTTCAATTCCACATATTGCAGCTTCGACCTTACCGATGACAGCGGAAGCATCTATGTGTATTCCGTTACTGATGCAAGCAAGACCGAATATGCAACAAAACTTGCAAACGGCTACAAGGTGACCCTTACGGGTTTCTATCAGTATTTCGAGAAAAATCAACAGCACGAGGTGATCAATGCCACCATCGAGAGCTGTGAGGCTGTCGAGGCCGAAAAAAACACCCTCTCAGGCGTCGTGGTGGCAGTCAATGCCACGGGCTTCCTTCTCAAGGCTGATGACGGCTACAAGTATTTCTATGACAAGGACATCAAGCCTGAGGTCGTTGTGGGAGACGTCATAGAGGCCGTAGCGGAGAAGACCGAATACAGCGGACTTGTCGAATACGAAAACTACACCCTGACCAAGAAGGAAACCCAGACTGTGACGCATCCAGAGCCTACTGCTCTCAGCGGAACTAATTTCGACTCCTTCACCACCCAGTTCGGCTATGCCTCCTTCAGTGGCAAGCTCAGCGTAAGCGGAAACTACTACAATGTAAAAATTGACGGAGCCACCACTACCGGCAGCCTCGCAGGTCCTACCCTTCCTGCCGACATTAAGAGTGGACAGATAATAGACGTCACCGGCTACTACCTCAACCAGACCGGTTCATCAACAAAGTACCAGAACTACATCGTTACCTCCATCAAGCTCAGCGACGATCAGACTGGCGCTGGCGAGCCTGACGAGCCTGCGACCCCGGCTGACCCAACTGTCCTTGAACCAAAGGAGGGTGAGGTATGCCACGCCCTCACTCTTGAAGAAATCCAGAAGGGAGTCAATGTTGACAATTCAGGATATCAGACTCTTACCATTAGCGGAGCCGAGGGCAACTGGACTGCAAATTGCAACTCCAAACAAGCATACCTCCAGTTCAGGAACAACAACGCCTCATATCTCACCTCTCCTGCCTACGCTACTGAAGTCAAGAGGGTGGTTCTCGTGACAAATGCAGCTAAATTCAAACAGACTAACGAAAAGACCCTCAGACTGGCAGCGGTCCCGGTTGTAAATCCTGCCACTCTCCCGACCGGAAAGGATTCCAACGATAAAAACATAAATTATACGGAAGCGCAGTGGAGCACCAACTACGGAATCTCTTCGGTGAAGTCAAACGGAGGAGCCCAGAACGCCGAAATAAAGTTCTCTCAGACCGGAGTAAAACAGTTCTCCATACTTAGCTGCGACGGAGCGATGTACATTGACGCAATCTACGTATTCTGCGCAAAATAGCATCAGAACCATAACAGGGTAAAGATACAAGGGATGCCCGGGAGACCGGGCTTCCCTTGGTTCGCTAAAGAAATGGAGAAAATCTTGAAAAGGTGCGGATTGATTCTGGCGGTTCTGCTGCCGGTACTGTTCCAGTCATGCGCGGAAAAAGGAATCGACTCCAACACCGGAGTACAGTTCATGGTGACCGAAGTCGGCCCCCAGAAGAGCAACCAGTGGCTCAAGGTCAGGGCATCGGGAGAGTGGAGCCTGATTCTGTCTGCGGAGGACATGCAGGAGGGAGAAAGCATAAGCTGGGCCAGGCTCGAGACCACCGGCGGCAGCGGCGACGCAGCCGTTCTGTTCTCCTGGGACGAGAACAAGGAGACTACCCCGCGTTCTTGCTATGTGGAGATGACCACTGCGGGGAAAAAGTATGTATGTGACTTTACCCAGAACTGCAGCGACAAGAGCTACACCGAGGTGGCGACTGAACTGGTTTCAGACCCTGTTCCCGGATGGATGGAGCTTCCTGCAGTGGTGGACGACCCGCAGAAGGGAATGTTCTTCATCAGCCACCATATGACGGTCAAGGGCAACGTTTACCGCAATTACTCCTTCAATTTCGACCGCAATAAAAGGGTGGCCCATTGGGTAGCCTACCCCCTTACCTCCAAGCTTATAGGCTCAGGCGACAGGACCAACTCCTGGGGAGTGCTCGACCCGAAGGTGCCGCGAGCCGACCAGGCGTACCTGCGCAAGAGCTTCAGCGGCTATGACCGCGGACACCAGCTTCCGTCTGCGGACCGCTATTCCGCAAACGTATCCACCTTCTACGGCACCAACATGACCCCGCAGAAGGCAGCCCTCAACCAGCACGGCTGGATGAAACTCGAAGGCAAGGTCCGCAGTTGGATGAGTGCTTTCGACACGCTCTACGTGGTTACAGGCGCGGACGTAAGACAGACTCTCGGAACCTCGTCGGATTTCGATGGCAAGGCCATAGCGATTCCGCAAGGCTACTACAAGGCCCTTCTGGGATACGTCAGGCCCAACAGCCCTCTCGGAACACCCGCAAACTCGGGAACAACGGGAGGCTGGGCAGGGATAGCCTTCTATTACAGCCACATCTCATCCGGAGAGAACTGGGGCGAGGACGACGCTGCCATCATGTCCCACAAGATGAGCATAGATGAGCTCGAGAGCGAACTTGGCATCGATTTCTTCCCTCTGCTTCCTTCCCGCACCCAATCGGCAGACAAAGTGGAATCCACCGTGGACAGCTGGTGGAAATAAATGAGAATATGAAAAGAATTGTACTGATAATCACCTCTCTCCTGCTTCTGTGCGGCCACAGCTTCGCACAGAAGGGAGCCTCCCGCAATTACATAGTGGGCTTCTACAACCTCGAGAACCTCTTCGACATCTACGATGATCCGGCCAAGAACGACGAGGAATTCCTGCCGGAAGGCAAGAACAAATGGACCGCGGTCAAGTATGAGAAGAAGGTCCACAACATGGCTCAGGTCATCGCTTCGATGGCCAAGGACAACGGCCGTTTCCATACCGTACTGGGCGTCAGCGAGATAGAGAACCGTCTCGTACTCGAGGACCTCGTTGCGGATCCGCAGATTGCCGCAGCCAACTACCAGATTGTCCATTATGACGGACCGGACCGCCGCGGAGTCGACGTAGCCCTGCTCTACAAACCGGAGCAGTTCACCTATCTCGACAGCGAGTCCATCCCTTTCACCTTCACCGGCTCCAAGGTGGAGATAACCCTCGACGAGGAGGAACAGGACTATTTCCGCACCCGCGACATACTTATGGTCCACGGACTCATTGACGGAGAGCACTTCGCGTTCTATGTTATGCACCTTCCTTCCCGCATCGGCGGCAAGGGCGCTGACCTGCGGTCCCGCGGCGCCGAAATCTGCTACAACCACGCTGCCGGGATGATGGAGAAATATCCGGGCATCAAGATAGTCGCCATGGGCGACATGAACGACGACCCTTTCGACGACAGTATGGCGAATTGGCTCCACGGACGCGAGACGCTTGACCAGGTAGGCGAGGATGATTTCTTCAATCCTTTCCTTTCGATGATCAAGGCCGGATACGGTTCTCTCTGCTACCAGTACCAGTGGTGCATCTACGACCAGATTCTTGTCAACCACGCACTCGCCAAGGCTCCTCAAGGCGGGCTCAGGATTATGCCTCTGCTCAAGAATACTTATTACGGCCGTATCTACAAGAAGCCTTTCCTTGTACAGAAGAAGGGCCAGTACAAGGACCAGCCTTTCAGGACCTTCTCCAACGGCGCCTTCGTCGGAGGCTATTCCGACCATTTCCCTACGTATATTCTGATAAGCAAATAAACTATGTTACGAAAATTGATTGCAGCCCTCGCCGCGATCGTCCTTTCCGCGTCCCTATTCGCGCAGGACTATACAGGCGGAGTGAAGGGTACCGTCGTCAACCGTGCCGGACGCATTCCGGTGCCGGGCGCGGAGCTTGTTCTCTCCCGCGACGGATCTACCGTGGCCACTGTGAAATCCTCCCCTGAAGGTGCATTCCTCATCGAAGGGCTCGAGGACGGTGTGTACGCCATGAGCGTGAATGCCGACGGATTTGTTCAGGCCAATGTCAATGTGACCATAGACGGAGGTTTCGTGAAGGACCTCATCTTCGTCTCTCTTGTCGCAACGCAGGTGGTCAACGATGTCGATGATTCCAGTTTCGCGGAGTTCGATATGGATGATTCCGGATATTCCGACACGCCTACCATACTCTTCGGCTCCAGCGACCCGTACACCAATGTCGCCGGTTACGGATTCAGCAGCGTACGTTTCAAGAACCGCGGATACAATTCCGAACTTCAGGACGTGTACATGAGCGGTGTAAAACTCAATGACGCGCTGACCGGCTACTCTCCTTTCTCCCTCTGGAGCGGCCTGAACGAGGCTACACGCAGCAAGGAGACCGTCATAGGTTCCGAGACTTCCGACTACGGCGTGGGCGGTGTGAACGGCCAGACCAACATACTCGCCACTCCTTCGAGCGTGCGCCCCGGATGGAGGTTCAGCGTTCTTAGCAACTCCGCTCTCTACCGTCTCCGCCTGATGGCCAACTACGCTTCCGGTGAACTCGACAACGGATGGTCCTACGCCTTCAATGTGAGTGCAAGGCTCGGCGGAAACGACTGGGTTGAGGGTGTCTATTACCGTTCTTTCTCCTACTATGCAGGTGTGGAGAAGAAGTTCGACGACATCCACAGGCTCAGCCTCGTCAGTTTCGCTGCCGCAGGTGCGAGGGGTGCGCAGAACGCATCCACCCAAGAGGTTTACGACCTTATGGGCGACAATATGTACAACAGCAACTGGGGATACCAGAACGGGAAGGTGCGCAACTCACGTGTACGCAGGACCTTCGAGCCTGTGACCATACTCAAGTACACCGCAACCCCGTCCGACAGGCTCGAGGCGACGGCCACCCTCCTCTGGAGAACCGGCTTCAACGGCTATACGGCCCTCGACTGGTATGATGCCGCCGATCCCCGCCCGGACTATTACCGCAACCTCCCTTCATACTACCTTGCCGACTCTGAGGATGCCGACGAAATCGGAAGGAACAATGCAGAGAAGGCCGAGTGGGCTACGGGGCAATGGATAGGTCGCGGACCTGAGTTCTATCCTTACCAGCACCTGAACTGGGACCGCCTCTACAACGTGAACTACAACAACCCCGACGGCCGCTCGAAGTACGCTCTTGAGGAGCGCCGCGTCGACCAGAACGACGTCAACCTCGCGCTCGCGATCAAATGGACCCCGAGCGACCTGTTCACGGTCAACGCCGGAATCACTGGAAAGATCAATCGCACGGAAAACTACAAGAAACTCAACGACCTTCTCGGAGGACAGTACTTCCTGAATGTCGATTCCTTCGCCGAGCGTGACTTCGCGGTTTCCGAATGGAAGATGCAGAACGACCTCGACTATTATCTCGCCAACGGTGAGGCACAGAAGATAAAGGTCGGAGACAAGTACGGTTACGACTATCTCGCCCAGATCCGCAGGGTATACGCCTGGGGCAATTTCGGCTTCCATAAGGGAGGCTTCTCCTCCGTACTCGCCCTTCAGCTCGGACACGAGTGCTTCTGGAGGGACGGACTCGTACGAAAGGGCCTTTTCCCGGCCAATTCATTCGGCCGTTCCAACAAGAGTGACTTCACCACCGGTGCAGCCAAGCTCAACCTCTCCTACACCTTCGGCGGCGGACACAGGATTTCGGCGAATGCGGTGTACCTCAACGATGCACCTACCTTCAACCAGTCCTTCGTGTCGGCACGAACACGCAATACGCTCGTAAGCGAAATCAACGAGGGTTTCACCACCCGCAAGACCACTTCCTTCGACGTCAATTACCAGATCAGCAAGAGCTGGCTGCAGATGAGGCTCACCGCTTTCTGGTCCAAGATGACCGATATTTCCGACGTGATGAGCTTCTACGATGACTCGCAGAACAGCTTCACCAATTTCGCAATGACCGGCATAGCCGAGAGGCATATGGGCGTAGAGCTGGGTGTCAAGGTTCCGCTTCCTGTACAGGGACTTTCCGTTTCCGGCGTCCTGAGCTGGGGTGAATACATCTATGTGAAGAACCGCGGAAAGGACCCTTATATGGTCCAGACCATAGACAACAGCGCCGCCATAGTCCGCAAGGGTACCATCCCTTACTGGGTGAGCCATCCTGTTTTCAAGGAGGTCGATATGGACGGAGAGAAAGAGTGGATGTACACAGGCGACCAGAAGCACTATGTGCCTTCAAGCCCTCAGCTTGCAACCCAGATAGGCATCAACTACCGCACGAACTCCTACTGGTTCTTCGAACTCAACGGCCAGTTCTTCTGCAACTCATACCTGGACATGAACCCGCTCTACCGAACCGAATATGCCTGCTCGGTCAACAACGGCTCCCTCATCAAGGGGGACGAGGGCTACATCGATCCTGAGGCTGTACTGATGGAGATGGCAAGCCAGGAGAGATTCTCGCCTGCCTTCCTGCTCAACCTCAGCGTGGGCAAGTCCTGGTACATACACCGCAAGTACAACATCGGCTTCTCCCTCGAGGGAAAGAACCTGACCAACAACCGCAATGTCAAGACCGGCGGTTATGAGCAGACCCGTCTGTACAGCAACTCCGCAAGGACACGTTACTATAAGTTCGACCCTAAGTATTTCTATATGCAGGGTATCAGCTACATGTTGAACATTTACTTCAGATTCTAAGGGTATGAAAAAGATATTCATTGCTTGCGCAGCGCTTCTTGCCCTCGCGTCCTGCGGTTTGAAGGAAGAATTCCAGCCGGTTTCCGGCAAGCCCCAGAATCCTCAGCCGTACCGCTATTACGACGACAGCGATTTCACCAATATAGTTACCATCGCGGATCTCGTGTCCGAATACAAGCCTTGCTACCCTATCACCTATCTGGATGAGACGGTCATCAAGGGCCGTATCACCACCACGGACCAGCCGGGCAACTTCTACAAGAGTTTCTACATTCAGGACGAGACCGGAGGCATAGAGATAAAGGTCGGAAAGAACTCCCTCTACAACGATTATCTCGAAGGCCAGACCGTTTACGTCAATCTCGAGGGCCTGACTCTCGGTATGTACGGATACAAGACCGGCAACTACGGCGGTATGGGAATGGCCCAGATAGGTTTCTTCAACCCTAACCACGAGCCGGGCAAGACCAAGAAGGAGAATTCCGACGAGGAGAAGGGTACGGTCCAGTACGAGACCCTTTATCTCGAGATTCCGGTTCTCATCGACACCCATATCTACCGCGGCGACCCCGGGGATATCCAGAAGGTGGAACCGGCTATCATGAGAGAGAGCATGCTCCCGAATCTCAAGAGCGACACACAGGCTACCAACAAGTTCGTGGGCGCGATGGTGGAACTTGACAACCTCAGCTACGGCAACGAGATTTTCTGCATGCTCTATGTGGATTCGAAGAAGAACCACCTCAAATACTGGAACCGCATCTTCCTCAGTGCGGACAACAATCCAAACAACCCTACCGGCGGCATCACCACCTGGGCCATGTCCAAGGAGAAGATGACCGAATATGTATGTTCCGGGGACTGGGACATCTACAAGGTCGGCAGCGGAAACACCTACGCGAAGGATGAGAACGGCAACGACCTCACAATCGGTGCCCTCAAGGGGGACGGTACCTATCCCGGCCTCGAAAAGGCAGCCTATTCGGTTACCCATTACTTCAAGTTCGGAAACAAGGACATACAGATACGTACGAGCGGATTCTGCAAGTTCTGCGACATAGAGATTCCTGAGGATGTGCGCGACGGCAGCCGCACGATAAACGTCAAGGGCATACTGTCCCTCTACGAGGGCAGCTACCAGCTCACGGTCAATTCCCTCAAGGACATCACCTACTCCGACGGAAGTCCCCTGTACAAATAAACCACTGACAACATGAAGAAGTTCACTTATGTCGCAGCAGCATTTATGGCAATGACAGCTTGCAACAACAACCCGTTCTTTAGCGAATGGGATACTCCTTACGGCATACCTCCATTCGACAAAATCAAGGTGACTGACTATATGCCGGCCATAGAGGCTGGAATAGCTGAACAGAATGCAGAAATCCAGGCCATCATCGACAATCCCGAGGCTCCGGATTTCGAAAACACCATTGCAGCCCTCGACCGCAGCGGCGCCCTCCTGTCCAAGGTCGCCGGCGTGCTCTTCAACGTCAGCGAGAGTGATGCAAACGACGCAATCAACGCCGTCGTGGAGAAGGCGATGCCGCTGATTTCCGAGCATTCCGACAATATATGGATGAACGAGGCCCTCTACGCACGCGTAAAGGCTGTCTATGAATCCCGTCCGGAGCTCAATACGGAACAGAACATGCTCCTCAAGAATACCTACGATGCCTTCGAGGAGAACGGCATAGGCCTCGATGAGGAATCCCGCGCCCGCCTTCGCGAAATCAACAGCGAACTCGCTACCCTGGGTCTGAAATTCGGCAACAACCTTCTCGCGGAAAGCAACGCCTATATGGCCGAAACCGGATCTTCGGTGTCCCGTTACTATGAACTCATGGGCACGACAGAGGACCGCGCCGAGCGCGAAAAGATGTTCCGCCTTTACTCCAGCCGCGGCAACAACGGCAACGGCAACGACAACAAGGAGGTCGTTCTCCGCACCATGGAACTGCGCATCGAGAAGGCTCATCTTATGGGCTATGACAGCCCTGCAGCTATGATACTCCACACCAAGATGGCGAAGGATCCTCAGACCGTCGACGCCTTCCTCAAGGAAATAATGGACGCAGCCATGGCTCGCGCAAAGGAGGAGATAGCTGACATTCAGGCCGCTATGGACAAGGATATCGCTGCCGGTCTGCTCCCGGAAGGAACGCAGGTCGAGCCTTGGGACTACCTCTACTATGCCGAGCGCATACGCAAGGAAAGATATGCATTCGACGAGGCCGAGGCGATGAATTACTTCAGCATGGAGAACGTCCGCGCCGGAGTCTTCGCAAATGCTTCCCGCATGTACGGGCTCCTTTTCGAGCCTCTCGAGGGCGTCGCTCTGTTCAATCCTGAGGCCGAGGCGTTCAAGGTTATGGATGCCGACAGTTCGCTCATAGGAGTCATCATCACCGACTACTACCCTCGCGAGAGCAAGCGTGCGGGTGCATGGATGAGCAATTTCGTCGACCAGTACGTCGCCCCTGACGGTACTTCCGTCCGCCCTGTCATCGTGAACATAGGCAATTTCAACCGTCCTGAAGGAGACAAACCGGCTCTTATGAGCATAGACAATGTCAGCACTATGTTCCACGAGTTCGGCCACGCTCTCCACGGGCTGCTCAGCCAGTGCACTTACCGCAGTCTCAGCGGCACATCTGTCAAGCGTGACTTCGTGGAACTCCCTTCACAGTTCAATGAGAACTGGGCATTCCAGAAGGAGGTGCTTGCGACCTATGCATTCCATTATGAGACCGGAGAAGTGATTCCTGATGAACTCGTGGAGAAGATAGAGGCAGCGTCCAATTTCATGCAGGGCTTCAAGACGGGAGAACTCTGCGCCGCGAGCATACTCGACATGAAGTGGCATGAGCTCTCCTCCGTCGAGGGTCTGGACGTAGCTGAGTTCGAGAAGCAGGTTTGTGAGGAGATGGGCCTCGTGGACGAAATAATTCCGCGCTACAGAAGCACCTACTTCAACCATATCTTCGGTGGTTCAGGATACAGCGCAGGTTATTACAGCTACCTCTGGGCTGAGGTTCTCGACAAGGACGCCTTCGAGCATTTCAAGGAGACAGGCATATACAACCCTGAAACCGCAATGTCCTTCAGGCGCAACATACTCGAGAAAGGCGGCTCTGATGAGCCTATGAATCTCTACCGCGCATTCCGCGGCTCAGATCCAGACTCAGGCGCCCTCCTCCGCGCCCGCGGGCTGAAATAGCGGCAGCAGGCCGGTGCTACCGGGCGGCAGACCGGAAAACCGGAAGCTGCTGCGACAGCGGGCAGGCGGCAGGCCGGACGACACGAAAAGAGAGAGAGCAGCGTGCACAGGCACGCTGCTCTCTCTTGCTGCAAAATCAGCAGTTTACCCCTTTTCAGCTGACTAATCCAGGTGGAACATCTCGGGCAGAGGGATGGAAACCGGAGAATTGTCCGGATTGACCTCCATTATGTCGGCCATATAATCCCACCACTTCCTGACAATTTCCAGACCGCCCAGGTCCTGGGAACCGCTATCCCCGCTTACTTCCTGATAGGCATAGAGAACTCCTGTTTCCTCATCGAGGTAAATGGAGTAATTGCTTACGCCGCTTTCCTTTAGCAAGGCCTTCATCTCAGGCCACAGGGCAGCGTGTCTCCTTTTGTACTCTTCCTTGAAACCCGGTTTCAGGAACATCTTGAAAGCTTCTCTTCTTTTCATGGCATTGCTCTGAAGCAACTTATTTTCTTCATATTACTAAAAGACTGCTGCATCTATAAGGCTCAGGATGGCGCTGGAATCAGATTCCGAGCGCCGTCTTGAGACTGTCCTCGTATCTGGAGGCGAGCTCGGCATCCCCGTTCTCCCTCATGATGTCGGAGACATAGTAGACATACTGGCAGCTCGTCTCGAAATCCTGCTTTGCATAGTCATAGAAATCGAAGTAGAACACAGCAGACTGCAGAATCTCGGTGCAGAAGCGTTCTGCCACTTCCCTGGCCTTTTCCGGCTCGCCCAGCTCATAGTACAGATTTATCATCTGCACGACCATAAGCTCGTTCGAGAAGCCGTACTCGCTCAGATCGTAAGGGAACTTGTCCTCCCTTACGCACTCGCGGCACTTGTCAAGCATCTCCAAGGCCCAGTCATTGCGGCCATACTTCATGAACTGCTTCGCGACGATGACAAAGAGCTGCCTCTGGCTCATCACTCCGCAGAAAGTGTAGAGATTCTGATAGTCCACGAACCACTTGTCCCTCTTGAGCGCGTCCCAGGTATAGACCTCTGTCATCTTGCGGTAGAGATCCTCGCAGTCCACGAAGCCCGGTTCCGAACTCTTGGTCTTATTGCGTATAGGCACGAACCTGTAGGAGAATCCGTCGAACATCAGATACTCCTTTATACCCATATTGAGGTCCCCTCCCATCGACAGCAGGTTTATCGGGCGATCCCACTGGTAATTTGACAGAAGATCGAGCATAAACAGTTCCTGCTTGGATATGTAGTCCTTGTCCTTCGACATATTGAGGACTATCTCGTCAGGAATCATATCCGCATAGCGTTCGTCGAGTATGCCGTACTTGATGACGTTCTCCTTGTTGACCGGCACCGAAATGCGGTGGGAGATGATGTAGTCGACGCTGCGTCCGCTCTGGAGCATGAGTTTCGCCTTCGGATGCTTGAACACCGCCATCACGTCCGCTATAGGGACTATGGTGTCTCTGGTGTCGTATATGTAAGGACAGTCATTGGTTCCATACAGATACTGCTCCGGTCCTATGCCCAGCGGCAGCGGCGCGCTTTCGTTGCAGGCCCATTTCATCTGGTCGATGTGCCAGTCGGTGCCGAGAAGTGAAGTGTTCACTATTCTGACGTCTGTGCGTATGCCCTCGACTTCCTGTGCATACCAAAGCGGGAAGGTATCGTTGTCGCCGTGGGTTACGAGTATTCCGTTCGGACCCACTGAGTTGAGGTAGTTGGTCGCGATTTCTACGGCGGTGTAGCGTCCGCTCCTGTCGTGGTCGTCCCAGTTTTCACCGGCCATCAGCACCGGAACCCCCAGGCAAAGCAGAGATGCGAGGGACGCGGCGACTGTTTTCGGAACGTCGTTCGCCTTCTTCGAACGGCGTTTGTCTATTATCTCCTCGAAGGCGGAATAGAGCGCGAATACGGACATACCTATCCATATCGAGAAGGCGTAGAAGGATCCCGCATAAGCGTAGTCCCTCTCACGGACCTGGTAAGGAGGCTGGTTGAGATAGAGCACAATCGCGATTCCAGTCATGAAGAAGAGAAGGAAAGTCAGCCATGAGCCCCTCCTGTCCTTTCCGAACTGGAAGAATATGCCGAGCACGCCCAGAAGCAGAGGCAGGAAGAAGTAGTGGTTCTTGCCCTTGTTTTCTGCGAGGTAGTCAGGAGCATTGCTCTGGTCCCCGAGATGGAGACGGTCGATTGGACCTATTCCGCTCTCCCAGTTGCCGGCGAAGAGATTGCCCGGAGTAGGGCTGTGAATGTCGTTCTGACGTCCGACGAAGTTCCACATGAAGTATCTCCAGTACATCCAGTTGAGCTGGAAGTCGAAGAAGAAGACCAGATTCTGACCGAAGGTAGGCATCTTGTGCTCAGCACCCTGAACCTTCTTTCCGCCGCCGTTCATATATGACTCATAGAATCTTATGTACTTGTCGTCGGAATTGTTCCACATGCGCGGGAAGAACATCTTGCCCTCGGAATCGTATTTCATGTGCGGTGGCGCCTGAACCTTTTCATATCGGCCGTTGAGCGGTGCCCAGTAGGTGTCGGTCTCGATTTCTCCGGGAGCATCGAAGTACTGTCCGTAGATGAGAGGAGTGCTTCCGTACTGCTCGCGTGAAAGGTACCTCACGAGGGTGAAAGGGTTGTCAGGCTGGTACTCGTTGGTCGGTGTCTTGGCGCAGGAGCGGATGACACAGATGGAGAAGAACGAGAAGCCGATCACTATCATCGTGAAGCAGAGAAGGACGGTATTGGCAAGGGCTTTCTGCCTGCGCTGAGTCGCGAAGAGACCCCAGAAGCAGAGGGCAAGCAGGGCCACCATGAAGAATGCCGCTCCGCTGTTGTAAGGCAGGTGGAAACTGTTAACGAAGAGCAGGTCAAACCATGCGGCAATCTTCGGAAGGTAAGGTATGATGAGGAAAAGTATGACGGCAAGTATCACGCAGGAAATCGCAAATATGCCGCAGAGCTGCCAGAAGCTGTACCCGGAATCCTCGCGTTTCTTGAAATAATAGAGGAATACAAGACAGGGAATGGTCAGCAGGTTGAGCAGGTGAATGCCTATGGAAAGGCCCATCAGGAAGGATATCAGCACTATCCACCTGTTCGCATACGGCCTGTCTGCCTGTTCGTACCACTTTGTCATCGCCCAGAAGACCATTGCCGTAAAGAGTGATGACATCGCATATACCTCACCCTCTACCGCCGAAAACCAGAAGGTGTCGGAGAAGCAGTATGCAAGGGCTCCAACAAGGCCGGAACCGAAAATAGCAATGGACTGCGCAAGACTGTAGTTTCCGTCGCTTGCCGGTTTTACCATGCGCTTGGTCAGGAAGACTATGGTCAGGTAGAGGAAGAAAATGGTGAGAGCCGAGCAAAGGGCGCTGAGCACATTCACCGCCACGGCGGCATGGGCCCCGTCTGCAAACATCGTGAAGAAACGGGCAAACAGCTGGAACACAGGGTTTCCAGGCGGATGTCCGACTTCGAGCTTATATGAGGATGCGATGAACTCTCCGCAGTCCCAGAATGACGCGGTAGGCTCAATCGTAAGAAGATAGGTCACCAGCGACACGGCAAAGGCGATGGCCGCTGACAGCCTGTTCCAGAGATTGAATTTCTTTTTGTCCATATTCACTTTTACTCTGTCCATATTCACTTTGGAAAGAATCGCGCACGCACGCGCGCGGCGAAAGAGCAAATATACGAACAGAATGGCTATATTTGCAAAAATTAACCCCTCATGGCAGACAACGACTGGAAGAAAAGGCTTGGGGTGGTCTATTCCACCAATCCCGATTTCAAATACGAGGAAGAGGTCAGCGAAGAGATTCAGACCCCCGAACCGTCGAAACAGAACCTGCGCGTGACCATCGACCGCAAGGGCCGCGCCGGCAAGCAGGTAACTCTTGTGACCGGCTTCGTAGGCAGTTCCGATGACCTCGCCGAACTGGGGCGCACGCTGAAGACCAGATGCGGCGTCGGCGGAACTGCAAAGGATGGGGAGATCGCGATTCAGGGGGATTTCCGCGACCGTGTTACCGAACTGCTCATCGGTATGGGATACCGCGCGAAGCGTGGCAACTGACGCACTGGACACGTCCTCGGATTCGTCTCTATGCTTATGATTGTCAATATCCTGAACATTGTTCCGCCTGTAGACAGCGCATTCGTGGCTGGGACTATGGACCTGCCGGCCTCGTTGTCGCTATGCCCCGATGTACCGGCGACACCGGGGACCGGATGGGACGTTGCAATCGGAATCATCTCTTTCATCATGCTCATTGCAGGCCTCGCGCTTGCCGGAAGGATACTCGATGTCGCGCTTCCGGTGGTCGGATGCTTCATACGCTGGAAGGAGTGCGTCAATCTCGAGAACAGCCTCCGGCTGCGCACGAACAGAAATATCGTGGCCTCGTATTTCCTTACTCTGCTGTGCATGATCGCCGCAAGGTACAGACTCTGGGCCCCTTCATTTGCAGAAGGATTCGCCCCTTTCCCCTTTCTTGCTCTGACCTTCGGCGTCGTGGTGGGTTATCTGCTTCTGCGCATGGTCCTTGCCCACGGTCTCAAGCCCAGGGAGTCCCGACGCAAAGGCAACTACACAGTGGCAATACGTGAATTCTACACCTACACCATAGGAGCTGGACTGCTGCTGTCCGTCACCACCGGGATTTTATCCCTGTGCGGCACTGCAGACGAGCTAATCAGGACCGTTCTGATATGGGAAATCGCTGCGGTATATCTGGTCCACATCATCAGGAAAGCCCAGATTTTGGCCTCCTCAATGTCACTGTTTTCAACATTTTTGTATCTTTGCGCGCTGGAACTCATACCGACAGCCGCGCTTGTTGCCGCGGCACTGTGGTTTTAACAACCCTGCATAAATGACTAAGATACTTATATCCCAGCCTGCCCCGATGGCGGCCTCTCCATTTGCAACACTGTCCGAGAAATACGGAGTACAGGTAGACTTCAGGCCATTCTTCCGCATAGAACCACTCAGTTCAAGGGAGTTCAGGGCCCAGCGAATCAACCTTTCCGAATTTACTGCCATAGTTTTCTCGTCCAAGTCCACCATTGACGCCTATTTCCACATGTGCGAGGAATTACGCGTGAAGGTGCCTGAGACCATGAAGTATTACTGCACTTCCGAATCTGTCGCGAAGTATCTCCAGAAACATATAGTCTACCGCAAGAGAAAGGTTTTCTTCGGCAGCGGCACCGCCGAATCCCTGGTACGGGAAATAGGACTCAAGCATAACGGGGAAAAGTTCCTCGTGACCACTTCGGAAACTCCCGAAAACGAGATTACGAGGCTGTTTGCAAAGGAGGGAGTCGATTTTACGCCTGCCGTGTTCGTGAAACCCGTTTCTCAGGACATAAAGGACATCGACCTGGACAGCTACGATGTGATAGCGCTCTACAACGCCGCAGACGTGAGGTCACTATATGAGAACTTCCCTGAGTACAGCCAGGGTTCGACCCGCTTCATCTCCTTCGGCCGTTCCATCGTGAAGGCTATGGAAGACGCCGGACTGAAGATTGCCATCTCCGCCCCAACCGCTGAAGTCCCATCCGTTTACAAGGCTGTGGAGATTCTTCTCGAAGAAAAATAAATCATAAACCGAGTATGGACATTCCGCTCCGCCATACCCTTTCCAAGGAGGAGAGGCTCAGCAGCAGGAAAGACATAGCCGAGCTTCTTGCAGAGGGACGTTTCGGCACACTGCCGGGAGGTTTCCGCTACTGCGTCCGCAGGCATACGGGGTCCGGAAAGAACCGCATACTTGTGTCTGTACCCAAAAAGTTCTTCAAAAGGGCCGTACGCAGGAATCTGCTCAAGAGAAGGATTCGCGAAGCCTACAGGCTGCAGAAAGAACTTCTTCCCGTCGAAGACGGAACTGACATAATGTTCGTCTATGGAAGCCGGGAAACACTCTGCTCGGCACGCATACGCGAACTCGTCGCAAAGGTGCTTGAAATTGCATCTGCGAAGGCGGTTGAAACAGCCTCCTCGAAGGACACAGTCTCCGCGAAGGACACAGCCGAGTGATATGGACAGGGAAAAACTGAAGGCTATCATAAGGAAGGTCACGATTTCGCCTTTCGTGGGTCTGATACGTTTCTACCAGAAATTCATCTCTCCCTACAAGACTCCCTGCTGCCGTTTCACTCCGACCTGTTCCCAGTATGCCCTGGAAGCTTTCAGAAAACACGGTCCGTTCAAGGGCTTCTGGCTTTCACTGCGACGCATACTCAGGTGTAACCCATGGGGAGGCAGCGGATATGACCCAGTTCCCTAAAAATGAAAAATCTTGATTCAGGGCATCTACAACACGTAAAACAACAGCTAAAACAACAAATAATACAACTTCGGTTTCAATTCAGATAACGATATTTGCATCGGTTAAGAATCTTATTCGTCTCAACTTGTACATTTACAAGTTACAGAAAAGGCCCCCTTGCGACAAGGCGGCCTTTTTTGCTGTCTGACCGCAGCTCCCGGAGGGCTTGGCCAAAGGAAGCGGAGTATCCGGTCCGGATTACTTCCGCAAGGGATGACGGTCGGCATCAGTCAAGTTTGAGAACGGCCATGAAGGCGGACTGTGGAACTTCCACCGTACCGATCTGGCGCATCCTCTTCTTTCCCTGCTTCTGTTTCTCAAGCAACTTCCTCTTTCGGGTGATATCGCCACCGTAACACTTCGCCGTCACATCCTTACGGACCTGACGCACAGTCTCACGGGCAATTATCTTGGCCCCGATAGCTGCCTGGATGGCAATATCGAACTGCTGGCGCGGAATAAGTTCCTTCAGCTTCTCGCAAATCTTCCTGCCGAAGTCGTAGGCGTGGTCCTGATGGATAAGCGTGGACAGAGCGTCTGCAGGCTCTCCGTTGAGAAGTATGTCAAGCTTTACTAGTTTCGCTTCCTTGAAACCTACAATATGATAATCGAAGGAGGCATAGCCCTTGGAGATGGATTTGAGCTTGTCGTAGAAATCGAAGACGATTTCCGAAAGAGGCATCTCGTAGGTCAGCTCGAGTCTGTCTGCGGTTATGTAGTGCTGGTTGATGAGCACTCCCCTCTTGTCCAGACAAAGCTTCATTATCGGCCCGTAGAAATCCGACTTGGAAATCACCTGGGCGCGGATATAAGGTTCCTCAATGCGGTCGATGAGCGTCTGTTCAGGAAGTCCCGAAGGGTTATGGACATCAAGACAGGCGCCCTGCGTGGTGTATACCTTATATGATACGTTCGGAACTGTGGTGATGACATCCATTCCGAATTCGCGGAAAAGTCTTTCCTGCACTATCTCAAGGTGGAGAAGTCCGAGAAAACCGCAGCGGAAGCCGAAGCCGAGGGCAAGCGAGGACTCAGGCTCGAACACCAGGGAGGCATCGTTGAGCTGGAATTTCTCCAGCGATGCGCGAAGTTCCTCATACTGGTCCGTCTCGACCGGATACATACCGGCAAAAAGCATGGGCTTGACTTCCTCGAAGCCGCCAATCGCCTTATCGCAAGGCGCGTCCGTATGGGTTATGGTATCTCCGACCTTGACCTCGGAGGCTGTCTTGATGCCAGAGATTATGTATCCCACGCTGCCGCAAGGAATCTCATCCTTGGGTACGAGTTTCATCTTGAGCACTCCGACCTCGTCGGCGACGTACTCCTTTCCGGTATTGAAGAACTTCACCCTGTCGCCTGTACGTATGGACCCAGCCTCGACCTTGAAATACGCTATGATTCCACGGAAGGAATTGAAAACGGAATCGAAGATAAGGGCCTGCAGCGGCGCTTCCGGGTTGCCCTTGGGCGCCGGAATCCGCTCCACTATCGCATCGAGGATTTCGCGAACACCATCGCCTGTCTTCGCCGAGCATTTCAGCACATCCTCCGGTTCGCAGCCTATCATATCTACAATCTGGTCTGTAACCAGTTCTACCATAGCCGATTCGACATCTATCTTGTTGAGCACGGGAATGATTTCGAGGTCGTGCTCAACGGCAAGGTAGAGATTGGATATGGTCTGGGCCTGGATACCTTGGGTGGCATCCACCACGAGGAGGGCCCCCTCGCAGGAAGCTATGGCACGGGACACCTCGTAGGAGAAGTCCACGTGGCCGGGAGTGTCAATCAGATTGAGCGTGAATTTCTCGCCCTTGTAAACGTAATCCATCTGGATTGCGTGGCTCTTTATGGTGATGCCCTTTTCCTTCTCGAGGTCCATGGAATCGAGGACCTGATTCTCCATCTCGCGGGAGGCCAGGGTATTGGTTATTTCGAGCATGCGGTCGGCAAGGGTGCTCTTCCCGTGGTCGATATGGGCTATGATGCAGAAATTTCTTGTCTTGTCCATCTGTCAGAAGTAGGAATTGGATGCAAAGATAATAATCTGCTATTCATTTTCGGAAAGTATGCGCTCGTATGAGCAGGAATATTCCTGCCTGTAGTCGTCAAAATAGCGTTGGGCGAAGGCTTTGTAGCGTTTCCGCGCCTCCTCCTTTCGGTCCATCCTGTTGAGGGCGACAATGCTGTATTTCAGTGCAGCCTCATTGATGAAATCTATGTCCGTCAATATGCGGGCGCAAAGGAGAACCTCCCTGTTGTAACCAAGTAAATGAAGTCTCTCTATCTCCCTTTCGAGCACTGGCACAAGCAAGCCTTCGGTCTCGTTCTTGAGATCGTCGAGTACAGGGTCGTTTTCAGACCCGAGGAAAGGACCTCGCGAGAGCAGGGCAAGAAGTCGCGAGTTGTCAGCGGAGCCCGTCGAGAGCAGGGACATCACCTCCAGATAGTCACAGTAGAAGTTTCCGTCATACTCGAAGCTGTAGCGCCCTTCCATGAAGCGCAGGGTGATTCCCTTCATCTTGGAGAGAACCTTGCGAAGGTTGTTCAATGTCACTCCCCTGATATTCTTGGCCTTGGATTCTTCACGGTCCGGCCAGAAGGTGTCAGTGAGAGACTGGGTGGACATGCCCCTCCTGCGCGAACGGCTCAGGAGTATTGCGGTAATCTGCCTTAGCTTCGCATAGAACTCCGGGGTGATTTCCGAACCGTCTGAGGCATAGGCGGCGAAATCGCCGAACAGATAGATTGAATCCGGGCGCACCGCAGGAGTGAGAATCTCCCGGCGCGAGACTGTCCTTCTGCGCAGATGTCTGACCACCAAGACAGCGGCAGCGGCAAGCATGAGAGCCAGCAGAATGAGAGCCAGGATAAGGATTGCAGCCCTGCGCCTGAGCATGTCGACAGTCCTGATCCCCTGGGGTACAGGAGGATAGGAAAGAGCATAGGCGCTCGTGGCAGAAGCGATGTCGTCCGGACTCTCCTCAACAGTCGCCACAAGTACAGACATCTCCCTATCATAGAAGAGGTTAGCCTGACAGGTGATGCGGTCGCTGTACATAGGTATATCGTCCGCAAAGGTCGTGTAAGTACCGTCCTCAAGGCTGAATCTGTAGAGCATGAGCTTGGAGAGGGTCGCAGACTCTGTGTACATCAAGGTATAGAAATGTCCTTCCCCGTCCAGTATCATGTTCGCCACCGGCACCTTGTCCTCCTCCTGCCAGTCAATCTCCCAAAGCAGGGTGCTCTCCATCGTATCAATGTTGACTTTGTGGAGGGTATACTGGTGACGTCCGAGTATCTGCTCGCCATTAACACTGCCTACTCCTCCGAATATGTACATCTCGCGACTCTCTTCATCGAAGGCGGAAGCATGCTGAAAACGGGGATAGAGTCCCTCGCCTCCGACAGGAGGGAGCATGACCCAGCCCGTTCCGCCCTCAAGCGGAAAGGCATAGAAGTCGCCGCAATAACTGAAGGCGCCGTACCCGCCGAAGCCGACGAGGCGGTTTTTCTCCCTGTCGAAAATCACGGTGTTGCGCATTCGGGGATTGCCACTGAAGCCGCGAAGTAAGGGCTCCCATTCCAGGGTTGACGGGTCGAGGGTAGCCAGGGAACAGTCATTGAGGCGGAACGCGTCACGTGCATAGAACTCATAGCAGATAACCCTTCCTGAACGCGGATCCACAAGGCTGGTGCCCATAGTCGGATATACCGGAGCCCGCGAAGCAAGGCTATGAACCTGGGGCTCTCCACGGAAGCCCTTGAGAATCAGAGAGTCGGCCACTATGTCATAGAGCCTGTGGTTCAGCGTGTCATAAGCAATTGTCTGATAGCTTGGACTCTTGTGCGAATGGAATCTTCGCCAGAGACGGAAATCATTCTTCATCCAGATGGGGTTCGTCACTGTACCCGCATAGCGGAAATTGCCGCAGAATGCATAATTGCCGCTGTCCTCGTTCAGGGGATAGAAATATGAGCGTTTCTTTTCGCTGATACGCAGATTGCGTAAGGAGAAATCTGCCACATCTATCTGGGATTTGCTCCTTCCGAATGTGATGTCAGCCTTCATTGTCGGAACAAAGGCGGCACCGCCTGAAGTATGGTAAGCCCCGTCAATGGACATGATGAGCGAATCTCTGACAAGGTCCAGCGTACATACGAAATGATGCCAGCCCTCCTTGAACTCGGTCGCCGGAATATCCAGCCTTGCCAGAAGCTTTCGGGATTCGAGGACGATTTTGAAGCTGCAGAAATCCACGTTTGCCCTGCAGTCGTAAAGAAGGTTGATCGGAGATTCGTTCCTGTAGCGGTCGCGGATGTTAACTTGAAGAATGTAACCGTAATCATCCGGACGCAGAAGGGCATCGAACTCGATTTTGAGGCTGTCCCTGACCTGAAGAGGGCGTTTGCCGAACAGCCTCAGCGAGGTCCTCTCGTCAATGCTGCGTGCCAGACCCTCGAATTGCAGGCCTTGTGCAGCTATGGAATGAGGAAGAAGCGTGAAGAGGAGCAGGATAAGTATCTTGGATTTCATCGCAATCTGACTTTGGCAGCCAAAAATAATAAAATAGCAGAAAATTATAACCCCAATATTTTAAAATTATAACCCGAATGTAAGCGCCATTGTAACAAAGCGGGAATAATTTTGCAGAACAACTAATCACATAATAGCATGAAACTGGCAAAACAACCCTACGCATCGATCTCCGGCAAGGCGATGTTAATCGTTTTACTGGCGTTCGCTTCCATCCCGGGAGGCTTCGATGCATTTGCTGAAAATGCAGTCAGGCCAGGAGCCTCGGCGGCTCCGGCTACTGACGGCCGCAAGGTCGGCGGAACAGTGACGGACGAGAACGGCAATCCTGTTGTCGGTGCCGGGATACTCGTCAAAGGCACAGGCAAAGGCACTGTAACCGACATCAACGGCAACTATTCTCTCGATGTGCCTCAGGGGGCCACCCTGGTAATATCCTGCCTTGGCTTCAGCCAACAGCAGATTGCATTTGACGGACAGGAAGTCATAAACATATCCCTCCTGCCGGATACAAACCTGCTTGACGAACTCGTCGTCGTAGGTTACGGTACCCAGAAAAAGGGCAACCTCACCACTGCAATCAGTTCCATAAAGAGTGAGCAGATCGTCAGCACGGTGAGTCCTTCCATGGCACAGCGCATACAGGGCAAGATTCCCGGGGTGCAGATACGTCAGTCCTCCGGCGCACCGGGAGCATACGACTCAAATATCAACATACGCGGATTCGGCACGCCAATCTTCATTGTTGACGGAGTGTCCAGAATCAGTTCCTCGGAGTTCCAGATGCTCAACCCTGACGATATCGAGAACGTCACGGTCCTCAAGGACGGCGCAGCCGCAGTATATGGAATGAACGCAGGCAACGGTGTAATCCTCGTGACCACAAAACACGGACAGAGCGGAAAGGCCAAGTTCAGCTACTCCGGGTCGGTATCACTCAGTTCGCCTACAGATATTCCGGAAATGTGCAACGCATATCAGTTCGTGACACTTGTGAACGAGGCGAACGTGAATATGGGCTTGCCTGCCGTCTATTCCCAGAACACCGTCGAAAAGTACAGGACTGGTGTCCCGGGTTATGAAAGCGTGGACTGGTACGGCCTGGTGATGAAGGACAACTCTGTCCAGCAGCAGCATACCATCTCCGCAACTGGCGGAACGGAGCGCGTGAACTATTATCTGAGTTTCGGTTATGCCAATGACCAGGGTCTGCTCCGTTCGGGGGACTCCAACCACAACAAGTTCTCGATGAGGGCAAACATTTCAGCCAAACTCCTCGAGAGCCTCAGGGCAGATGTTGAGATGTCAGGCCACTATGCAAAACTCAACGGACCTGCAGGCAACAACTTCTTCGAGATAATAAGGGGTACAGTCGGCGAGCAGCCTCTTCACAAGCCATACGCAAACGACAATCCTGAATACCTTAACTATGTATATGACGGTCAGGTGCTGAACCCTCTCGCACTCTCCGACTCCGATGTCACCGGATATTACAGGTCACGCAATAAATCATTCAAGGTCAACGCTGCTCTCACCTGGGAGGTCCCTTGGGTCAAGGGATTGATGTTCAAGGGCACAGCCTACTATGAACACGGCAACGGATATGTGAAATCTCTGGCGAAGACCTACAGACTCTATTCCTACGACTCCGAGACCGGAACCTACCCTTTCACTCAGATGCATAACCCGACCACTCTGGACGAAAGCATGAGCGATGGCAACGGGCTGATGTTCCAGGTCATGGGTGCATACGACCGTACCTTCGTCGAGGCCCACCACGTAAGCGCGACCCTTGCGTACGAACAGAGAAACGGATGGACCAACGGCCTCAGCGGCGGACGTGATTTCTCCATCTTCATCCTTGACCAGCTCAACTACGGAAACACCAAGGACCAGAGAACTTCCGCCAGCCTGAGCGAAAGCGGCTTCCAATCCCTCGTGACAAGGCTTGCCTATGACTACAAAGGCAGATATATGATAGACTTCGCCGGACGTTATGACGGTTCCTACAGATATGCTCCGGGACACCGCTGGGGCTTCTTCCCTGTGGTTTCGGTGGGATGGCGCGCATCTGAGGAGAAGTTTATCAAGGACAACGTCAAGTGGCTCTCCAACCTCAAGATCAGGGCATCCTACGGCGAAGTGGGAGAGGACGCCGGCAATCCGTTCCAGTATGTGGGAGGATTCACCATGAACCAGGGCGGCTTCGAATTTGCGGACGGCACCTGGGTAAACGGAGCCTCCGCACCGGGCCTCGTGAACAATAATCTCACCTGGTACACCTCGAGGATGAAGAACCTCGGCATAGATCTCGGGTTCTTCGAGAGCCGCCTCAACTTCTCCTTCGATTTCTACAGAAGAGACCGCCACGGCCTACTCGCCACAAGGGGCGCATCCCTTCCGAACACCTTCGGAACGAGCCTTCCACAGGAGAACCTCAATGCCGACAGGACCGTGGGACTGGATTTCGCCATCGACTTCAAGACCGACATAGGCAGCGACTGGACCATCTACGGAAACGCCAACTTCAACGTTGCCAGGACGATGAACACCAAACTCGAGCAGGGCTCCTTCGCCAACAGCTACAGCAACTGGCGCAGCAACAGCCTCAACAGATGGAATGACGTCGTCTGGATGTACCAGGTGGATGGTCAGTTCCAGAATATGGACGAAATCGCCAATGCACCTATACAGAACGGACTTCTGGGCAATTCGAAGGAACTTCCGGGAGACTACAGGTTCGCCGACCTCGACCACGACGGAGTGATTGACGGAAACGACATGGCGCCTATAGCCCTCTCGGGAAGCCCGAAGATGTTCTACGGCCTTACCCTGGGCTTCCGATGGAAGGATCTGGATTTCAATATGCTCTGGCAGGGCTCTGCGATGTACACGGTACGCTTCACCCACTACTACGCGACAATGCTCTGGAACGACGCGAACATGCCTGCCTACTTCTATGACAGGTGGCATCACGCAGACCCTAACGACAACACTTCCGAGTGGATTCCGGGCAAGTGGCCTGCAATCAGGAACCAGGCAGACGTAGGCTCGCTGTACAACGAGAGTTCAGTATGGAGAAAGGACGCTTCTTATCTGCGTCTGAAATCCCTGTCGCTCGGTTACTCCCTCCCGAAAAAATGGATATCCAAGGCACGCCTGGGCAATGTGCGCATAGGTGTGGCAGGATACAACATCCTCACAATATGTGACAAGTTCGTCAAGCCTTTCGACCCGGAGAAGATCGAGGGAGCTCTCAACACAGGCTGGGTTTACCCACTCAACAGAAGCGTGAACTTCGAACTCAATCTTTCCTTCTAAATGACGACAGATATGAAAAAGATATACAGTATACTGCTCTGTGCCGGAGTTCTGGCAGCCGCAGCCGCCTGCAACGTAATGGGTCTGGAACCGACAAACAAGGTCAGCCCGAAGGTTATGCTCTCCTCTGAGGACGGTGTCCAGACCTTCATGGCGAACCTCTATTACAGGGCTCCATTCCAGGATTTCGGATACAACCGTGTGGGCGAACATATGTACGGAGTCGTGAATATCGTGGGCATTTACCAGGACCAGCAGACTGACAATGCCTTCAACTCCGAGTTCAACCACCTTGTGGACGGCGGAGGCAACTATGCCTTCTGGGACAACAGATACACCCTCATCAGGGACATCAACTTCCTCCTGGACGAGGTTCCCGGACTGACCTCCATCTCTGACGAAGCCAAGAGAGAGATAATAGGAGAAGCCCATTACCTGAGAGGCTGGGCCTATTTCGATCTCGCCAAGAGATACGGCGGCGTCCCTATCATCGATGCCTCCCAGGAATACAGCGAAGACCCTAAGGACCTCAGGGTGCCGAGAAGCACAGAGGAAAGGACATGGGATTTCGTTCTCGAGGAGTTCCAGATGGCGGCCGACATGCTCCCTGAGACCAGGCCGGCCACTCTGGCAAGGCGCGCAACCAAGTGGACGGCTCTCGGCCTCCAGTCCCGCGCAGCCCTCTTCGCAGCATCTCTCGCCAAGTTCGGAAACCGGGTCAGTCTCGGCGGAAGAGCTGAAGCCGAAGGCTATGTCGGCATCGCCGAATCCGCAAAGGACAAGTATTACCAGATATGCATAGATGCTGCAGGAGCCATAATCAACAGCGGGAACTTCTCCCTCTACGGGGCTGACGCCAGCGACAGGGACGCCGCAGTCAAAAACCTCATGGCCATGTTCCAGGACCCTAACATTGCACCATCCGAGTGCATGATAATCAGGGGTTACGGGCAGAAAGGCACCGCACACGCCATAGATTTCTGGTGCAGTCCTTACCAGACCAGGGACGGTTCCCCTCACCCTGGCCGAATGAACCCGTCCATAGACCTCGTCGACAACTATGAGTGCTATTCCACTCCGGGCGTATACTCCCCTGTCCAGACCACCGAGGGCGGTAGCGGCGACAACGACTGGAACGGATATGACCCTAACAAGAAGTACCGCCATTTCGAGAACGCCTACGACATCTTCGAAGACAAGGATGCACGTCTCTGGGCAACTGTGATTCTCCCATTCACCGAGTGGAAAGGACAGACCATACGCATCCAGAACGGGTTCATACTCGAAGACGGCAGGGCTGACATAGGAGGAGAGAAGACCTCCGTAACCAAGAACGGAAAGACCTACTACAAGTTCGGAGCTGACGCTATGGACTCCTATTCCGGATATGACCAGAGCAATCTCTCCTGCATGACTAGAAGCGGATTCAGCTTCAAGAAATTCCTCTCCCCTGACGTGGTGGAAGGCAACAGCGCCCCTGGTTACTGTACTCAGGACTGGGCCGAACTCAGGTACGCGGAAATCCTCCTCAACTATGCCGAAGCCGTGGTCGAGAGCGGAAAGGGTGACGCAAGCCTTGCGGCAAAATGCCTCAACGAGACAAGACACAGGGCCGCCTTCAAGACAGACATCCCGCTCACCGTGGAGAACGTTCAGCGTGAGAGGCGTTCGGAACTCGCCTTCGAGTGCAAGCGTTGGGACGACCTCATCAGAAGGCGGGAGTTCCACACTGTCTTCAAGCACAGGGAGCACCTTTCTCTCGACCCTATACTCGACATGAGGACGGATCCGCCTCAGTTCATATTCGTAAGGTCCTATGCCGTAAGGCATATTCCTCTCGATTTTGAGGAGAGATTCTATTACAACCCTATTCCTGGGATCTCCAACAACGGACTTGTCCAGAACCCTCAATTCTAAAACATGCTGATATGAAACTCAATATTACTTCTCTTCTGCTTGTGGGGACCATCCTGACCGTATCGGGCTGCGACCTGTTCAAGATAGACAACTACGACAGCCCTGATGCCACCCTCAAAGGCAGCATCATTGACCAGGAGACCGGAGAGAAAATCCAGACTGACGTCATCAACGGAACGACTCTGAGCCTCATCGAACAGGGCTATGAGAACCCGTCACCCCAGTATCTGAGGGTAAAGAACGATGGAAGCTACGAAAAGGCACTGCTGTTCCCGGGCAAGTATCTCATCCAGCCTACCGAAAGGAACTTCTACCAGCTCGACACTATCGAAGTAAAACTCAAAAAAGGAGTGAATACCCTGGATTTCAATACCATACCTTATGTAAGGGTAAAGGACACCAAAATCGAGAAGCAGGGCAACAAGATAGTTGCCAGCTTCAAGCTTGAGGCTCCGGGCGGAGATCCGGTCAAGGAAATCGGCCTTTTCGCCGGCCCTGAGGGCTCCGTCGGTGAGTCAATATACACCGTCAGCAGTCTCTCTGCCGTGAACCGCGTACCGGGCACTGAGGACGAGTTTAAGGTTTCCATAGACTGCGCCCTCAACAAGACCTATCTGAAACCGAACCATAGCTACTATTTCCGCGCGGGAGCCCGTTCCAGCTTCAAGGGAGCGAAGTTCAACTACAGTACAGCCGTCAAGCTGAACATA
>JAEDEB010000075.1 GCA_016293535.1 Bacteroidales bacterium
GAATCAGACTCAGATATGATGACCAGCTCAAAAAGGCCCTCGAAAGTCCCCTCATCGAGATTCAGTAAGTAATCTGAAGCAACTTATTCTTTTCAGATTATTCAGTAACAACAAGATACAATGAAACTGATTTTCGCGACAGGCAACAAGGGAAAGCTCCGCGAGGCCAGGGAAATACTCGGAGAGGGCTATGAACTCATATCCTCAGCAGAGGCCGGAATAACAGAGGACATACCTGAAACGGGGTCGAGCTTCAGGGAGAATTCCCTCCAGAAGGCAAAGTATATCTGGGACAGGTGCCACACGGCCTGCCTGAGCGACGACTCGGGGCTGGAGGTGGATGCGCTCGGAGGGGCTCCTGGCATATACTCGGCCAGATATGCATCGATGGACGGTAACGAAGGTTCCGCATCCCACGACTTCGACCGCAATATCGACAAACTGCTCCACGAACTCAACGCCCTGGAATTAAAGGCTCTGATCGAAGGAAGACCGGCCCCCGAAAGAACGGCGCGCTTCCGATGCACCGTAACCCTGATGACCGACGGGGAACCCCGTTTCTTCGACGGTAAGATCGAGGGGAAAATAGCATACGAACGCAGCGGCTGCGGCGGATTCGGATATGATCCCGTGTTCATACCTGACGCCTGCCCGGACAGGACGCTCGCCGAAGTGGCGGAGGATCTGAAGAATTCGATGTCTCACCGCGGCGAGGCTCTGAGGAAAATGGCGGCCTGGCTGGAGGCTCATCCGGAGGGGCAATGACCCGCAGCGACGAACTCATAATTCTGCACACGACCAAATTCTCCGACAATGCCGTCGTGGTCCATACCCTCAGTAGGGAGTATGGCAGGCGGGGCTTCATTGTCAGAAGGCCGCGAATGTCCCTTTTCCTGCCGCTGAACATAGTAGAGGCCGAGATAACGGAGTCGGGAAAATCACGGCTTTTCCTTGCCAGGAACTTCTCCTGCGACTGCGCCCTCAACGGAATAAGGAACAACATCAGCAAGAACTGCATGACCCTGTTCCTGAGCGAGGTGCTGTTCAAGACCATAAAGGAGGAGGCGCGAGAGGAGGGACTCTACGAATGGTGCAGGAGCAGGATACTCCTGCTGGATGCTATTGAGAAGGATTTCGCCAATTTCCACCTGCTGTTCCTGCTCGAGCTGGCAAGGCAACTTGGCTTTGCGCCGGAAGAATACGACCTGCTCCCCTTCTCCGGCGAATACAGGGAACAGTTATCCAAGCTGGTGAAACTGCCTTTCTCGGAAGCCATGCTGATACCCCTCAGCGGAGAAAGCAGGAATGCGATGGCAGAAATTCTGATACGCTATCTTGAATTCCACTGCGAATCGGCCATCAACATCAACTCACTTGCCGTGTTGCGAGAAATCTTCGTCTGAAATCTTCAGACACACCGTCCTAATGCGGGAACTGTCCTCAGATGAGTCTCAGAAAGCCGCATAATGCGGTCGCGCCATGGCATTATGCAATATCAATCACGAGGGAAACCGGACAGTGGTCGGAGCCGAAGACTTCGTTGTGGATGTCGGTCTCAAGCACCTTTGAGGAAAGGTCGGAGTCTCCGAAAGCCGGTCCCGAAACAAGGAAATAGTCTATGCGCCAGCCCACGTTCCTCTCCCTTGCAGCCATCCTGTAAGACCACCAGGAATACTTGACCTCGTCGGGATGCGCGCTGCGCCAGGTATCCACGAAGCCAGCTTCGAGCAGCTGTCCGAACTTGCCCCTCTCCTCATCGGAGAAACCGGCGCTGAAATGGTTGGTGGAAGGGTTCTTCAGATCTATCTCATTGTGGGCCACGTTCATGTCTCCGCATACCACCACACCTTTCGCAGGACGACCGGCGCTTCCCGTAGCGAGTGAACAGAGATAGGAGCGGAAATCGTCCTCCCATCTCATACGGTAATCCAACCTCCTGAGTCCGTCCTGCGAATTTGGAACATAGACATTCACAAGGTAGAAATCCCCGAACTCGAGAGTGACCACGCGACCTTCGTGGTCGTGTTCATCGACACCTATGCCGTAACTTACCGAAAGGGGCTCGACCCTGGTATAGATGGCCGTTCCCGAGTAACCCTTCTTGTCCGCATAGTTCCAGTACGAGCGGTAGCCCACGAACTCGAGGTCGAGCTGGCCCGCCTGGAGCTTGGTTTCCTGAAGGCAGACGCAGTCTGCATCGAAATCCGCAAATATGTCCGCGAATCCCTTTCCCGCCACGGCCCTCAGGCCATTTACGTTCCAACTGACAAGCTTCATATTCCTGCTTCAATAGGGCTATTCGATGGTCCAGCTTGTGCCTTCCTTCCCGTCCTTGACCTGGATTCCGAGTGCATTGAGGGCATCGCGGATACGGTCACACTTGGACCAGTCCTTTGTGACCTTGGCCTCTTCCCGGGCCTCCGCGCGGGACTGGAGCACCATATCCATCAGTCCTTCTATGGTCCTGGCTGCCTTCCCGCCTTCGTTCTCCTCGTCGCGGAGTCCGAGAACGCCGAAGACTATGTCGTCGAAAAGGCGGCAGAGTGTATCGAGGTCTGCAGGAGTGAGGGTCAGTTTCTTCTCCTTAGCGCAGTTGATGAGCCTCACAGCGTCGAAGATGTGGCTCAGGGCCACAGGTGTGTTGAGGTCGTCGCAGAGCGCCTCGTAAACTCCGTCGAAGATTGCCTTCACCTCGGCTGAATCCGCATTGCAGCTGTCCGGGGCCTGATCCTCGATGAACTCCCCGTAGGCGAGTGACGGAGCCTGCCTTCCTGCAAGGGCATAAAGGTCGCGCGCCGCCAGAAGCACTCGGCGCAGGCCCTTCTGGGCCGCCTGAAGAGCCTCGTTGCTGAAGTCCAGGGTGCCGCGATAGTGGGCCTGGAGTATGAAGAAACGTACGGTCATAGGGCTGTAAGCCTGGTCAAGCTTCTCGTGCTCGCCTGCAAAGAGCTGAGGCAGGGTGATGAAGTTGCCCAGGGACTTGCCCATCTTCTGTCCGTTGATGGTAATCATGTTGTTATGGACCCAGTATCGGACACCGGCGGTTCCGCGGCAGGCTACATTCTGCGCGATTTCGCACTCGTGGTGAGGGAACATCAGGTCCATTCCGCCTCCGTGTATGTCGAACTCGTGGCCGAGATACTTCTCGCCCATCACAGAGCACTCGAGATGCCAGCCCGGGAAACCCTCTCCCCAAGGGGAAGGCCATTTCATGATATGCTGAGGCTCAGCCTTCTTCCATATTGCGAAATCGAAAGGCGTCCTCTTGTCGCCCTGTCCGTCGAGAGCCCTCGTACCCTCGAGGGTGTCATCGAGATTGCGTCCGGAAAGGATGCCGTAATGATGGTCCCTGTTATACTTGGGCACGTCGAAGTAGATGCTGCCGTTGGACTCGTAGGCATAGCCGCTGGCGAGTATGGTCTTCACCGCCTCGATCTGTTCGACTATGTGACCTGAAGCCCTCGGCTCTATGGAGGGTGGGGCCACGTTGAGCTGGCGCATCGCCTCGTGATAGCGGAGCGTATAGGCCTGGACCACTTCCATAGGCTCGAGCTGTTCCAGACGCGCCTTCTTTGCTATCTTGTCCTCTCCCTCGTCGGCATCGTGCTCCAGATGACCAACGTCAGTGATATTGCGTACATAGCGTACCTTGTACCCGAGATGACGAAGCAGGCGCACGAGCACGTCATAGGTCACTCCCGGGCGAGCGTGTCCCAGATGGGCGTCGCCGTAGACAGTGGGTCCGCAGACATAAATTCCGACATGTCCAGGATTGACAGGTCTGAAAAGTTCCTTTGTACGGGAAAGCGTATTTGTGATGTAGAGATCCCTCATATTCCGTGTTATGACAAGTCGCGAAGATAGGAAAAATTATGTCAAAATTTTATATTTGCGGAATGATTATCAGCGGTAAAGAACTCTCAACCCGACTCAAGCAGGAGATGGCTGTCGAGGTTGCAACATTCCCGGAGCGCTTCGGGCGCGTCCCTCATCTCGCAGTGATACTGGTGGGTGAAGACCCTGCAAGCCAGACCTATGTAAGGAACAAGGGCCTCGCTGCCGAAAAGATAGGACTACGCAGCAGTACCATCAGGCTCGCGGAAAGCACAACCGAAGAGGAACTCCTCAACCTCATCTCAGCCCTCAATTCTGACGAGAGCGTGGACGGGATACTTGTCCAGCTTCCGGTGCCGCGTCATATCAGCGAGCAGAAGGTTCTCGAGGCCATTGACAGGGCCAAAGACGTAGACGGTTTCCATCCGCTCAACATGGCCGACCTCTGGAGATACAGGAAATCCCCTGTCGAGGACAAGGCCATACAGGACGAGATTCCCCCATTCACTCTTCCGTGCACCCCGAAGGGCGTCATAAGGATGCTCAAGGCTGCCGGAGTGGAGATTTCGGGCAAGCACGCAGTCGTGCTCGGAAGAAGCAACATCGTAGGCCTTCCGGTTGCGAAGCTCCTGCTCAACGAGGACGCCACCGTAACCATCTGCCACAGCCGCACCCGTGACCTTGCATCCATCACCGCCTCTGCCGACATTCTGATTGCCGCCATCGGCAAGCCACGCTTCGTGACTGCAGATATGGTCAAGGAGGGAGCTGCTGTCATCGACGTGGGAATAGACAGGGATCCTGTCACCGGCAGCCTCTGTGGAGACGTGGATTTCGAGAATCTCAAGGACAGGTGTTCCGTGATTTCTCCGGTTCCCGGAGGAGTGGGCCCTATGACCATCTGCTGCCTTATGGAGAACACCATCGAGGCCTTCCTTCGCAAATTCAGCCCTCAGCTCTGACCCGACGCCGACGCCGCTGCGCGTTCCAGCCAATCGGTAAGCCAGCCAGCCGGTCAGCCAGTCAAAGGTCAGTGAGCCAGCCGGTAAGCCAGCCGGTAAGCCAGCTAACCGGTCAGCCAGTTAGCCGGTCAGCGCCGTGCGCCAGAGAGTTCCTGACGTATGACGGAAAGAAGTCCCGTCACGGTCATCGTGATGGCCTGGGATTCGTGAGCGATGGTCGCGAACACTATGCCCGCCTGCCACGAAAGGCCGTACATGCTGCTCAGCGCAAATGCTACAAGATAATGGTATGCGCCGAAACCGCCGGGCACCGGAACGAAGGATGCGAGAGAACCGACGAGCATTATGAACAGGGCGTCGTCAGGACCGAGACCCGCAGCCGGGGGAAAGGCGTGGAAGAGGCAGACTATCTGCAGCCAGTACATAGTCCATATCAATGCGGTCCCCACAAGGAAAAGAAGCTTCCGGTCCATGCGGAAGACACTGACGAAACCCTGAGCGAGGCCGCTGCAGGCATTATGGACACGTCCGAGAAAAGAGTTTCTGGCATGCAGGAAGACCACTGCCGCGACAAAGGCTGCCGCCAGAAGGGCCAGGATCGCAAGCGCAATCCACACCGCGAGGTCAAAACGGTCTATCGCCGGCCGCCACAGGCGTTCCACCACGAACCCGCCGAACTCCTCCCACTTCAGGATGACGAGCAGGGCCATCAGTATGAACACGAAAAGAAGGTCCCAGACCCTTTCAAGGGCCACGGTTCCGAGGGCACGGTCATATTTCCCGGCCGAGTTGCGGCGCACATAACCGGCGCGGACGAAATCCCCGAGGAAAGGGAAGACTATGTTGGACAGGTTCCCGACCGTCACCGCGTCGTAGGTGTCGAGGTACTTGACTCCCGGAGCCACAGGCCGGAGCATCTGGGTCCATCTCATACCCTTGAACCAGAAGGCAGCAACTCCGCAGAGCATTGACAGTATCACAAAGGGCCAGTCGCAGGCCTTGAGGCCGGCAACGAAATCGCTCCAGTTCACATCCCGGAAGGAATAATAAAGAAGCACCCCCGCGACGGTTGCGCAGAGAAGGTACTTCAATATTCTGGGAAGGCTCCTGTCCATAGCGGGCACAAAGATAATTCAATTTCTCAGGAAAATCCTTAATTTTGCCTTTTTGAAAACTCTGAATATGAAATCCATCCTCGGCATAGGCAATGCTCTGACGGACATTCTCGCCGTCCTTCCTGACGATTCATTCCTCCACGAATATCACCTTCCCAAAGGCAGCATGCAATGGGTGGACAAGGAAACCAGCGACAAGATCTTCGAGCGTCTGAAACCCCTCGGAGTCCAGTACGTCGCCGGAGGTTCAGCGGCCAACACGATAACAGGCACAGCCATTTTCGGGATGCCGTCCGGATTCATCGGGAAGATAGGCAACGACGAAGTGGGCGCCCTCTTCTCCAGCGACCAGGCCCAGTACGGCATCAGGTCCACGCTCCTCAAGGGCAGGGACTCCTCCGGCAGGGCAATGGTCTTCATCTCCGGCACGAATGCGGAGAGAACCTTCGCGAACTATATGGGCGCGACACTCGAGCTCGGCCCCGACGACCTGAAGCCGGAATATTTCAGCGGATATGACTATTTCCATATCGAGGGCTACCTCGTCCAGAACCAGGCTCTCATCCGCAAAGCCGTCGAGATGGCCAGGAACGCCGGGTGCATAATATCCATAGACATGGCCTCGTACAACGTCGTGGAGTCCAACAACGCCTTTCTCCACGACATAGTGGACAAATACGTGGACATAGTGTTCGCAAACGAGACCGAGGCAAAGGCCTTCACGAAGATGGAACCTCGCGCTGCACTTGAAGAGATTTCCCATCACTGCAGCATCGCCGTGGTGAAGACGGGAAAGACGGGATCGATGATACAGAGCGGCAACGAGTTCCACAGCATCGACGCATGGCCGGCGAACGCCATAGACGCGACCGGTGCCGGGGATACCTATGCCGCCGGCTTCCTCTATGCCCATAGTCTGGGAATGCCTCTGCGCGTCTGCGGGGAAGTCGGGTCCATAATTGCGGCCAAGGTCGTGGAGGTCATAGGTTCCAAGATAGACATCCCGCGCTGGAAAAAGGCCAAGGCTGAGATACGCGCTCTCATAGCCGCCAACGGCGGGCCCGACCTGAGCTGAGCCGATTTTTCAAATCATTAGAGCCATCAAGATGTTTGAAAAGATACTTGACAGTTTCCGCCGGCGGGCAATCAGGAAGTACGCTCCCGCCTGCCCCACCTCTCTACTTCCGCTCAAGGAGATACACACTGCTGCAGTGATTCTCGACGTGGAGGAAGACGGCTTCAACGAATGCAAGAGAGAGCTTGAGACCTTCTTCAAGACTTACGGAATAAAGACGGACTTCATATTCTTCGATTTCAGGAAACTGGAGAAGAACGAACTCCTGCTTACAAGCATTCAGAACACTGTCCTGGGCAAGGACATCAACTGGTACGGCATGCCCCGGCAGGGGACCGTCGTGATGGCAGACAAATCCTACGACCTGCTCATATACCTTCGCGGCAGGCTGGACTTCACGGGCTACTTCACGGTGCGCCGCATGGCCGCCAGATTCAAGGTCGGCATATCCGAAATGCCCGACAAGGTGCTGGATATGGTCGTCAGCGGAGACAAGCGTGAGGAAATACTTCGCTCCATTAAGGATTACCTCAAGAAAATCCGGCTTTAACTATACCGCCCATAATGAAAGAACATCTGCTCAATGCCGTCAAAGGCTTCCTGATGGGGGCCGCCAACGTGGTTCCAGGAGTTTCCGGAGGCACAATAGCCCTGATTACAGGCATATATGCCCGTCTGGTGGCATCGCTGGACTCGCTCACTCTGCCGACAACCTGGAAAGCCCTCCTTCACGGCCGGTTCCGCGAGTTCTGGAAAGCCATGGACGGCAGCTTCCTGCTTGCCCTCGGTATAGGAGTAGTGCTGAGCGTCTTCTCCCTGGCGAAGATCATGACCACTGCGCTGGAGAGATATCCCGTATGCACCTGGGCCTTCTTCTTCGGGCTGATCATTGCCTCCGCAGTGCTGATGTTCCGCGGAATCAGGGGCTGGAGCTGGAAGGAAGCGCTCCTTGCCCTCGTCGGAGCCGGCCTCGGGGTCGCCATCTGCATGCTCACGCCTTCCCGCACACCGGATGCGCTGTGGTTCATCTTCATCTGCGGCGCAGTCGCAATATGCACAATGATACTTCCGGGCATATCGGGAAGTTTCGTGCTCCTGCTGATGGGCAAATATGACTTCATAATGCAGGCGCTCGACCTCTCCTCCCCCGACATCCCCGTCCTTCTGGTTTTCGCCGCCGGCTGCCTTATCGGCATCGCCGCCTTCGCGAAATTCCTCCACTGGGTACTCGGAAAATGGGAGAAACAGACCATGGTTCTGCTTCTGGGTTTCATCATAGGCTCCCTCGTCAAGGTATGGCCCTGGCAGGTGGAACTCGGTGACGGTCTCCTCCATCCTGCAGCACCCCAAGGCAACATAGGCTGGGCAGTGCTCTGGTGCATCATCGGCCTTGTCACAGTAATACTCACCGAAGTTCTCGGCAAAAAACGCAAGTAATCTCACCGTCTATGAAACTGACTTCACGGCCAGCAACGTTATTGCAGGCCCTTGCACTCGCCTCAGTGCTGGCATTCGCAGGATGCAGCCCCAGACACTATCAGAACGGGGACAGCACAGTAGTAATACTCCACGAAAACGATGTCCACTGCCGCGTCGACGGATACGCTGTCATAAACGGGGTGAAGACCGTGGAAAACGGCAAGGGCAATGCCACCCTTCTGCTTTCCGCCGGTGATTTCGCAAGCGGAGGCACGCTCGGAGCCATCTCGAAGGGCGGATACATCACTACGATTATGAACGCCTGCTCCTACGATGCGGTGACACTCGGCAACCACGAATTCGATTTCGGAGTGGAGAGGCTGAATGAACTCGCGGATATGCTCGAGACGGAAATACTCTGCTGCAATTTCGCAAGCCTTCCCGATGGCAAGCCTCTGTTCAAGCCCTACGATATTTTCAGCAGGGGCGGCAGGAAGATAGCGGTCATAGGCATAGCCACCCCTTCGA
>JAEDEB010000076.1 GCA_016293535.1 Bacteroidales bacterium
AATGTGGACGGTTTGCCGGATATCAGTTATATCTTTGGATCTACCAACCCTGATGGCCCTGGTGCTTCCGGAACCACAACTATGGCAGGCATTGCCAATGGGCTTGGATGGGACATAATTGCGGCGAGTGAAGATTTTGAGTATCATTCACAGCTTGCCGCAGGACTCTCGAATTATAATGCCGGATCATATCGGGGCACTGTTACTTCAAGCAATACCTCATCAAGTAGTCGCGCTGACACCGACGGCCTTTGTTTCTTCTGGAAGAAAGACTTGACAGTTACCAGCGAGGGTAACAGCCCAGGAAGTAACAACTGGGAGAAGATGGTTCAGTACAACGATGAGGAAGGTGGTCTTACAGGCGGCGCGAACACCTGCATCAAGAAGGGTTTCCGCCACTACGAGGTGACCGTGGATGCGACAAACAACGTCGTCATCGACGTATATATCACCCACATGAACACCTACAGCGGCAGCGGCAACACCGAAAGCAACGCATATGTGAAGGCAGTACTGAGCCAGCTTCGCCAGTTACGGGACTATGCCCTCGAGAAGGCAAAGGCGAACAAAAGGCCTGCGATCATTATGGGCGATACCAATATGCGCTACACCCGTCACGACATCAAGACCAACTTCCTCGATGTGGTTGCGGCATACGACAGCAATGCGGGCTACACGGTGTCCGACCCTTGGGTGGAGTTCTACCGCGACGGAGTCTATCCTCAGTGGAACAGTCTCTCGCTGATGACCAGGTTCGCGTTCGATGGAGATACGACGAATGATATCGTATGCGCGGACAATCAGAAGGGTGAGGTTGTGGACAAGATTTGGTACATCAACGTGCCAGGTGCGGAGGTTCAGCTGAAAGCGACCGCCCATCAGAATGATGTGGACAATTTCAGGAAGAGCACTTCAAACGTTTCCTACTCCGGAGTGATGGTCGAGGACGCAAACGGTTCGAACACCAGCGGCAACACCAAATACAACAGCGGTCAGAG
This sequence comes from Bacteroidales bacterium, assembly GCA_016293535.1. Lineage (GTDB taxonomy): Bacteria > Bacteroidota > Bacteroidia > Bacteroidales > UBA932 > Cryptobacteroides. Next base: position 999 of record JAEDEB010000076.1, read on the forward strand.
CATATCCTACACCAAGGACGTCGGCTATTCCGACCACTTCCCGGTAGTGACGACATTCCAGTGGACCAAGACAATAAGCAAATAGACTGACACACAATACAACACGATATGTCAACCCTTTCCAACAACATCAAATCAGCACTGCTCACCGTTATGGCGGGGGCGGTGCTGACTGCTTGTAACGACTTTGCCAATCTTGAAGACAACTTTCCGGCAGGAAAGAAAATCAAGATTGCAGCTGAAATTGAGGAAACAGTCTCAACAAAAACCTGTATCGACCCCTACCCGTACAGCGGCGGAGTTACAGGATTGCTCTGGTCTCCAAAAGACAGCATAGGCGTCTTCAGCAAAGATGGAAGCGAGAATTCCCGCTTTGTCAACAACTCACTCTCTAATGTCAAGAATGCAGAATTCGAAGGGGTTATGGGGAGTGAACCGGAATATGCATATTTCCCATATACTACCGCAAATGACGGAAGGACTGCTGACAGACTCCAGGGTACAGTACATACCACCCAGGGCTACAGCTCAAACAGAAGGGTACTCTCGGATGATTGGAAATACGGTCGCCGCCGCCGAGACAAGGAGACAGAGAACGGAGAAGACGCTAACAACTATTCATTCTCGATGAAACAGCTATTCTCGCTCGCAAAGGTCACTGTGTCAGCAACAGGCACTGAATTCACGGACCAGGTCCTCCACAGCATAAGGCTGAGGGTCGGTTCTCCTGAAGGGGTACGCCGGATTAACGGAGACTTCGAATTCGATGCACGCAGCGGGGAGTACAAAATGGTAGGAGAGGCTGTCTACGGAGAAAGCAATGTGACCACAATGGAATGGCTCGACACCCCTGTCCTCACCGAAGGCAACAGCAAGACAGGATACCTAACCCTGATTCCGGACATCCACAAAGGTGATACCCTTGTTATAAGAATGGATCTGGCTGACTACAGTGTTGAATATAAGGTTAAGGTAAAGGTGGATTTCCAGCCTGGATATATGTACGAACTGCCGCTTGCGATGAGTTCGCTTGCTGAGAAGATGTCCGAGGACTACGGACTGACACCTAAAAAGACCGTGCTCCCAACCATTTCCTCCTTCAAGTTCCTTGTATCTGAGAACAGCGGCAAGTTACTGGACAACAGGCTGGTAACAAGCGTTTCATCCTCGAAATACAGCAGTTCGTTCAAGAGTGTCAGCGAACACGCTGCAACCATTGATGGCAACAAAATCAGCCTCGTGATACCTTACCTCTATGACTTCAATCTCGCGCCGCGTTTCACTGCACCGGAAGGTGCAGTGATCAGCGCTGACGGAGTGGAACTCGAGAACGGAGCCACGGCAGTGGACTGGGCAAACACCAGGAACCTTTCCGTCACTGTGAACGGGCTGACAAGGGTATATGATGTAGAAATCCGTAACACAGGACTGCCTGTGGTGGTGATAAATCAAAGCAGCAGCGGCGATTTCAGCAAGGTCTATTCAGGAGGATTAAACATAGGAAACACAAACATTGGAGGAACCCTTGTAAACCAATTCGTAGATTTCATGGTCCGCGGCAAGGAAACTGAATGGGTGGAGGACGACTTGATGACGGTCTATAACCCTGACGGCAGCGTGGATATGGCGACAACAAACTGCGGAATCCGCCTCAGGGGCAACTCCACACAGAAACTTCCGAAAAAACCGTTTGCAATCAAACTGACAGCAAAGAAGTCCATCCTGGGTATGCCTTCCCACAAGCGCTGGTGTCTTCTCGCAAACTGGCTGGATCGTTCCAAGATTAGAAATCTCACCGGCTTTGCCGTAGCAAGGATGACAACGGAAGCGTGGAAGAACGGGCAGATTGACGAAGGAATTACCTGGACCCCTTCCGGTTGCAGCGTGGAACTTGTCATAAACGGTCATCACGTCGGAAACTACCTACTCTGCGAACAGATAAAGATAGGAAGCAAACGCCTCAACATCAAAGACTGCTACGAGGACTTGAGTCTTGACGGACTGGATTGCAGTTTTGAGAAATGCGGATTCCTCGTGGAATTCGATGTGATGCAGGACGAGACATACAAGGGCATCACAAAAAGAGGCATAACCTGGCAACTCAAGGATGACTTGCTCGCTGACGGCTATTCAACTCTAATAGGAAAGAAAATTCAGGAAATTGAAACAGCCATCGATGGTGGGGACTTCTCCAACTATTCTCAACTTATCGACCTGCCTTCATTCATCGACCAATGGTTTGTGGTAGAACTGGCGATGAACAGGGAATATACGGAGCCGAGATCACTCTTCTCATATTTCAACGGAGGAAACGACAAACTCCATGCGGGTCCGGTATGGGATTTCGACCGCGCAACCTTCCAGAATCCTACCAAAGCGCAGGAACTCGGTTCTGACAGAATCAAACCTTACAACAAACTCCTGAGCTCTTCTTCCAAGGTAAGCAAGAGCGGTGGCTACAAGGAGAACCAGCAACCTTGTCTGTGGTATCCGCTTCTTATGGATGACGCGCAATTCGTCGATATGGTCAAGGCCCGCTGGGCGGTGATGTATCCGTATCTGATGGAGGTGGTTTATTGGATAGCTGCGTACGGGGATGCAAACAGACTGTCCTGGGAATATGACAGCGTGATGTGGCCTGGAACTGCTACAGCCCTGAATGCCGGCTATCCGAGCGGATTCAAAGACTTCACCGGAGACGAGAATCTAACCAACTATAGCGAGGTCATAAAAAATCTCATCGAATGCTATCAGGCAAGGCTGAATGCGATGAATGACCTCATCATTGGCGCGGAAGGCAGCTTTGAGGTCAATGAAAGTACTCTTTAATAGATTTGCATCAGGGGGCGGGAGTTAACTCTCCTGCCCCTTTCTCAATACGGCCTGGGAAACATTGATGAGGAAGTCGCCCATCTTCTCCAACTGTTCGAGGATGTTGAGATAGAAGACGGTTTCGAAGTAGGCGTCACCCTTGGATTCAATGTCGCCGAGTTCCTTCTCGCGGCACTCGTCCCTGAATTCGTTGATTGCCCTCTCGTCGAGTTCTGCGTTGCGTATGTCCTTGATTCTGGATGAGTTCTCGAGGTTCCAAATCATATCCTCATAAGCCTGGGAGAGGTATCCTGTCATCTTGCAGAGCTTTGCGATGTGCTCAGGCGAGAGTCTCCGGCCATAGGCCTTCATGTGGAGAAGGGAGCGGCTGATGGACTCTCCGCTATCGCCCAGGGACTCGAGCTCGCTGCATATCCTTATCTGCGAGCGCACAAGACCCTTCGACTCCTCGCTGAGGTGGTTCTTGCCAAGGTCGTTCAGGAACTTCACTATCTCGTATTCTATCCTGTCTGAAATTTCCTCGTACTTGACGAGCTTGTCACGATAGGTCTTGAACTTGCTTTCGTTGTCGGAATTGGTGATTGCCTCACTGAGGTACTCCAGGCCGTTCTTCATAACCTTTCCGAAATGTATGATTTCCTTGCTGGACTCTGCGAGCGCAAGCTCAGGAGTGGATACGAGTCCATAGTCTAGGTATTTGATGCGCACGTCGGATGCATCCTCGGGCATAGGCTTGTCCTTGATGACCGCCCTGACGAGCTTTTCGATTTGTTTGGTGAACCAGATCATTATCATAGTGTTTATGAGGTTGAAGACTGTATGGAGCATCGAAATTCCGTAGACGAGCGAAGTGGCCTCATCGACACCCATAAGGGATACTATCCACTGGATGAAGCGTACAAAAGGGTGGAAAATGGCCAGAGCCCATATCACTCCGAACAGATTGAACACCGTATGCGCGAGCGCTGCCCTTCTGGCGTTTACGCTTCCCACGGATGCGGCGATGTTGGCGGTAATGGTTGTTCCGATATTTTCACCGAGCACCATCGCGGCGGCCATGTCGAACTTTATCCAGCCCATATTGAGCATAATCAGGGTCAATGCGACAGTGGCGCTGGAGGACTGGAGTATCAGGGTCAATATCGTACCGAGAAGAAGGAACAGCAGAACCGAACCGTAGCCGTGACCGGACCAGGAGGTTATGAAAGCGAGAACCTCCGGAGTCTCCTTGAGGTCAGGAACCGAACTCTTCATAAGGGAGAGGCCGAGGAATAGGAGTGAGAAACCTATCACCAACTCGCTTATGTTCCTGAGTCTGTCCTTCTTGGAAACGCTCATCACGAAGCCGAGGGCCATCAGCGGCACCGCAATGGCGGAGATGTCAGCCTTGAACCCAAATACGGCGATTATCCACGCCGTCATTGTGGTTCCTATGTTTGCGCCCATTATGACACCGATTGCCTGGGCCAGGGTGAGAAGGCCGGCGCTGACAAAGCCCACGACCATCACCGTCGTTGCGCTTGAGGACTGTATCGCTGCGGTGACGCCGAAACCGGTCAGCACGCCCTTGAAGGGATTGGAGGTCATTGTCCCGAGAAGCCGCCTCAGACCGCCTCCGGCCGTCTTCTGGAGTCCCGTACTCATCATATTCATTCCGTACAGGAACATGCCCAGGGCACCGATCAATGTCAAAATATTCATTATCATATTGTCACAAGATTAATTTCCTGCGCAAATATCATATCCGGAAGCGGGACTTCAATGCGGAGGCCCTGACTGTTAAGCCCATTTATCGGAGAGTTAACCTTCCTTCAGCATTTTAGTAACAATTTCTTAACATTGGTTATCTTATCGTTAACGCGCACGATTTTTTGAATTCGTTCGAGGAAAGAAGTTATATTTGCGCAGTTCAAACTAACGGTCTCATGAAAGTGATGATAGTAGACGACGAGGCTGACATTCGGGAAATCCTCGCATTCAACCTCTCCGGCGCAGGATACGAAACCGTGGAATGCGGCACTGCAGAAGCAGCCCTCTCACAGGTACGCAAAGGCGCGGCTCCTGACATTATCCTGCTCGACGTGATGCTCCCGGGGATGTCAGGATTCAAGCTCGCCGACACCCTCAGGCGTACGGACAATTGCCGAGTCCCGATAATCTTCCTCACGGCGCGCAACGCAGAGAACGACCTCCTGACCGGATTCTCGGCCGGAGCTGACGACTATATCAGCAAACCGTTCTCCGTCAACGAGGTACTCGCCAGGGTGAAGGCTGTCCTCCGCAGATCCGGCACCGCAGCGCCGACCCCTTCGAAAATCATAATCGGCGGCGTGTGCATAGACACTGAAACAATGTCCGTCACCGTTGACGGCTCGCCCGCATCGCTCTCCCGCAAGGAATACGACATACTCCACCTGCTCGCGGACAACCCCGGAAAAACCTTCTCGCGTTCCGATTTCATACGCGAACTCTGGAAGGATGCACCATACGTTCTCGACAGGACGGTTGATGTCCATATAGCCCGCATCCGGTCCAAACTCGGTCCATGGCGCGAGCTCATTACCAACCGCGCCGGTTTCGGCTACTGCCTCGAACCCCGCACCGACGCTCCTGCAGAGAAATCCTGACCGTTCCCGCCGAAGCGGACTACATTGACAAAGCAGACGACACTGAAGCTATGAACAAGAGATATATAATATGGTTCGTCGCAGTGTTCGCGGTATTCGCGAGCATACTTACGGCAGTCGAACTCAGCAGCGAGCACCATTACAAGAAGGCTATACTCTCGGCGCGGCTCGAAAGCTATTCCGACATCATCGCCCGCACCGACGACTACGCGTCGACAGTCGCGCTCTTCCCCGAAAAGATACGCGTCTCCGTGGTCCGGACCGACGGGTCGGTTATATTCGATTCGCACGAAGCGGCTGAACTGATGGACAATCACCTCTCGCGGCCGGAAATTGCCGGATGCCTGTCGGGCGTGGACGGTTGTTCGATACGCAAATCCGAAACTGCGGGGATTGACTATATATATTATGCACGCCGCTACGGCGATACTGTCGTCCGCACCGCACTTCCGTTCGAACTGAAGGAACAAAGGTTCATGCACCCGGATTGGATGCTCCTGATGACGATTGCATTCATGTTCATAGCCGGGGTACTGATTATCTTCGTGCTCTCCAGACGTTTCGGAGCCGAGGCGAGGAAGGAGACGGATGCAAAGCTTCAGAGCCAGAAAAGACGTATGACCGGAAACATTGCGCACGAACTCCGCACTCCGGTCACAAGCATACGGGGATACCTCGAGACCCTTGTGGACAACCCTGGGATGGACACGGACAGAAGGAATCTCTTCACTGAAAGAGCCTACCTGCAGACCCTGCGCCTTTCCGACCTGATAAGGGACATCTCACTGATTACCAAGATGGAAGAGGCCCCTGAACTGCTCACCCGGGAACATCTCGGGATAAGGAAACTGACCGAGGAGGTGTTCGACGAGTTTGCAGGAGACATCGAGTCCAACGGCATCAGAGTCGAGAACCACATTCCCGAGGACCTCTGCGTGAAGGGGAACCACTCCCTGCTCTACGCCCTGTTCAGAAACCTTGTGGAAAATTCGATCCGCTATGCCGGGAACGGGACCACCATCACTTTGGCCTGCACTCTGGCCGACGACAGAATCGAATTCAGATATATGGACAATGGCAAAGGTGTCAGCAACGAGCATCTGGAGCATATCTTCGAACGTTTCTACCGCGTCCCCGAAGAGAATGCCCATCGCGCCGAAGGCTCAGGTCTCGGTCTTTCGATAGTCCGCAATGCCGTCACCTTCCACGGAGGCACCATCACCGCCTCCCCCGTTAACCCTCACGGCCTCTGCTTCCGCTTTTCACTTCCGGCTTAGACTCCCGGTCTCCGGAAAGATATTCATAAGTTGCTTAAGATTTGAATAAGATTTCCGAGGTCAGATTTTCTTACGAAGAAGGAGCGTAGCCGTAGCTACGTGACTGATGAGGAAGGAAATATGGACCGGGAAGATATTCATAAGATGATGCAGGTTATTGTTTGAAGATTACAGTAATCTGAAAACAATAAGTTGCTTAGGATTTGAATAAGATTTCCGAGGTCAGATTTTCTTACGAAGAAGGAGCGTAGCCGTAGCTACGTGACTGATGAGGAAGGAAATATGGACCGGGAAGATATTCATAAGATGATGCAGGTTATTGTTTGAAGATTACTAAATTTGTAACGAGCGTTATAGTAATAAGGAAAGTATGTCCAAAACATCACAATACACCAAGGAAGAAATCACGGCGACTGCGCTGGAACTGGTCAGGGTTCATGGTCACGAATCATTGACTGCCAGAGCATTGAGCAAGGCTGTCGGATGTTCGACCTCACCCTTGTTCACTGTATTCAGGAACATTGACGCAATACGCGACAGCGTGCGCATCGCTGCTGCCAGGGAATTCGAGGAGTATGTGAGTGATGCGATCAACTATGAACCTCCTTTCAAGGAGTATGGACTCAGACTTATACGCTACGCGATGAACGAACCGAATCTGTTCAGGTTGATATTCCTGACCGATTCACCGGTGAAGGAAAGCGTCAACCCCTTCGCGCTTGAATGTATGGAAGAGGTTAAGCAGCAGTTCGGACTGAAGGATGAACAAAGGGATATGCTGCTCCAACAGGTCTGGATTTACGCCTGCGGAATGGCAATGCTCATACTGTCGGGTGCGGAAAAATACAGTGAAGAGGAAATCAGCGAGATGCTCAGCCGCCAGTTCGCAAGCACAATGATGCTTATCCAGTCTGACTACAGGGCGGAGAACATCACTCCACACCATAAATAGCCGCCGCTCAGAGCTTTATGATGCT
>JAEDEB010000077.1 GCA_016293535.1 Bacteroidales bacterium
TCAACTTCTATGTAAACGCCGTCGACGACCTCATCAAAACTCCAGCGCAGAACCCGACAATCGGACTCCTAATCTGCAGCAACAAAGACGAGACAGAAGTCCAATACGCATTCAACGGCATCACCACCCCTATGGGTATTGCCTCATACGACAATGTCAAGAGACTCCAGGAGCAACTCCCTTCCGTAGAAGAACTCAAGGCTCGCATCCGCTTGCTCGAAGAAGAACTCGAAAAGAAAAAGGAGTAAGACACTATGGCCATGTATCCCAGCGATGACGTTCGCGAAATTCTCTACGGAACATACAACCCACTCAGCGAAGATTGCCTGAGTGAGGAATTCTGCGCCCAACAGCTTACGATGACAGAGACTGTCACGCCACAGTTCGACCCATATTATAATAAAGGTACTCTCATCCAGAGACCAGCCGTCGGGTGAAATACCTTAAGAAACTCATTCATAACGCAGCAATCGAGTACCTCAATACACCGATAAAAGCTCGGCGAATATCGGCTTTAATCCCCGATTATTTCTTCTTGAAAGCCTCTTCCATCTTCTTGATGGCGTCCTTCTTGGCGGATTCGGTGATGTCGATATAGGGCTTCATGGATTTGTAGTCGCAGGGGCCGGTGAACCCTGGGGATACCACGCAGAAATCATCACCAAGTGAAAGACCATCGGAGAAGCACTACCCCAGCGCATCAGCCCGCTTGAAGAACAGCTCAGCAAAGGAAAATAGAAAAAGCTTCACTATCTTTGCGGGCTAAATGATAATTATATGGCAGACAGCAATTTCATAGATTACGTAAAACTGTATCTCAGGTCCGGAAGCGGAGGAGCCGGGTCAATGCACCTGCGCAGGGAAAAATACATTCCCAAAGGGGGCCCGGACGGAGGTGACGGAGGACGCGGTGGACATATCATACTCAGGGCAAACCCTCAGTTCTGGACCCTCATACATCTGAAATACCGCAAGCACATCATGGCCGAGGACGGAGGAAGCGGAAGCGGACAGCTCTGCAAGGGCAAGGACGGAGAGGACATAATTCTTGATGTGCCACTTGGAACGGTGGCAAAGGATGCCGAAACCGGAGAAGTGCTGATGGAACTTGTGGAACCGGGCGAGGAGAAGGTTCTCCTCAAGGGAGGTCGGGGAGGCCTTGGAAACAACAATTTCAAGTCTGCCACCAATCAGACCCCACGCTATGCCCAGCCGGGAGAACCTGGAATAGAAGGATGGTTCATACTTGAGCTCAAGATACTTGCAGATGTCGGGCTCGTAGGTTTCCCTAATGCGGGAAAATCCACCCTCCTTGCCTCGATCACCGCCGCAAAGCCGAAAATTGCCAACTACGCCTTCACCACGCTTGAGCCCAACCTCGGCATAGTGCGATATTACGATGACAAATCCTTCGTGATGGCTGACATTCCCGGAATCATAGAAGGTGCCCACGAAGGAAAAGGCATAGGGATACGCTTCCTCCGCCACATAGAGAGGAACTCCATACTCCTTTTCCTGCTGCCGGCCGACACCGACGATTTCGCCAAGGACTACGGCATACTTCTGAATGAACTGAAGATGTACAATCCCGAACTGCTCGTAAAGGAGCGCGTTCTCGGCATATCCAAGTCGGATATGCTCGACGAGCAGATGATGAGCGAGATAGAGCCCCAGCTTCCGAAGGATGTGCCTCACATTTTCTTCTCATCGGTTTCTGGAGAGAATCTCAACGGACTCAAGACCCTACTGTGGAACACACTCCATAATCAGGATGAAGATGGAAGAGCTTGACAGAATCATTACTCTTGCGATCAATGCCCACCACTCCCCTGCTTCAGATGCCTTCTGGATATTTATGAGCAGTTCAAGATGGTGGTATCTGCTTTATGCAGCGCTCATAGCCCTGATGTTCTGGAGGCTGGGATGGAAGAAGGGTCTCATGATGCTTGCCGCCACAGCTCTGACCATACTTCTCACCGACCAGTGCTGCAATCTCATAAAGAACAGCGTGTGCAGGCTGCGACCGGGAAACGACCCCGAAATGCTTGCCAGAGGACTATACCTGCCCATAGCCGCATCCACGAAACATATCTACGGCTTTCTGTCGGCACATTCCGCAAACTCCTTTGCGGTTGTCGTGCTGACCTCAGCCTTCCTCCACACAGACAAACGCCTGACCCTCAAAGGGTCGCGTAACCCGAGCTGGCTGATCTACCTTATCGTGATGGTACTGTGGGCATCCCTCGTCGCCATCAGCAGGGTCTTCCTGGCCCGGCATTTCGTAGGTGACATACTCGCCGGCGCGGCGCTCGGATGCATCATTGCCGCGGCGACGGCATACGCTGCCATGCGCCTGTATGACAGATTTGCGAGCAGCGGACATTTTTTGAAGATTACTTAAGTTTCGCATTTAGCGAAACTACCGAATTTAGAGACCTTTAGGTCGTGGGTAAGTCCCTTCCCCGGGGGAAGGGATTTAGGGATAGGTCCTCGTAGACAGGGAATTGTACGGTGGAAAGAAGTTTAATAATTTACTTAACAAGATGACAAAGAAGTATGGGATTGGCACGCTCTGCGTGCAGGCGGGCTACAAGCCTGGCAAAGGTGAACCGCGACAGATACCTGTCGTCCAGAGCACCACGTTCAAGTATGAGGACAGCGAGCAGATGGCAAAATTGTTCGACCTCGAGGAGGAAGGATATTTCTATACCAGGCTCCAGAACCCCACAAATGACCACGTTGCTGCGAAACTCGCCGCTCTCGAGGGCGGAGTCGCCGCAATGCTGACATCATCCGGACAGGCGGCCAATTTCTACGCATGCTTCAATATCTGCAACGCGGGAGACCACATTGTCAGCGCGTCGGGCATATACGGGGGCACGTTCAACCTTATAGGTACATCAATGCGGAAGATGGGCATAGAAGTGACCTTCGTCGATCAGAATGCCAGCGCCGAGGAAATATCGAAAGCCTTCCGCCCGAACACGAAACTCCTTTTCGGAGAAATGATATCGAATCCAGGAGTGATGGTCCTGGACATTGAAAAATTCGCGGCCATTGCCCATAGCCACGGAGTTCCGCTCATCGTCGACAACACCTTCGCCACTCCTGTGAACTGCCGTCCTTTCGAATGGGGAGCCGACATAGTCACGCATTCGACGACCAAATATATGGACGGGCACGGCGTTGCGGTCGGCGGCGCAATCATCGACAGCGGCAACTTCGACTGGTCCGCATACCCGGACAAATTCCCCGGCCTCTGCAAACCGGATGAATCTTACCACGGGCTCATTTACACTGAAAAGTTCGGAAAAGCAGCATTCATAACCAAGGCGACAAGCCAGCTCATGCGCGATTTCGGGTCTATCCAGAGCCCTCAGAATGCCTTCTACCTCAACATGGGGCTTCAGTCTCTCCACGTCAGGATGGCACGTCACTGCAGCAGTGCACTCAAGGTAGCAAGTTTCCTCAACGGTCATCCCGACGTCGCGTGGATTAACTACTCCGACCTCGAGAGCGACCCTCAGCATGATCTTCAGCAGAAATACCTCCCGAAGGGTTCCTGCGGAGTGATAGCCTTCGGCCTGAAGGGCGGTCGCGACTTCGCAATCAGATTCATGGACAATCTCAAGCTTGCCACCATAGAGACCCATGTTGCCGACTGTTATACCTGCATACTCCATCCGGCGTCACACACCCACAGACAGCTGAGCGACGAACAGCTGATCGAGGCCGGCGTTGCTCCTGACCTCATTCGTCTGAGCATAGGGCTGGAAGACCCGGAGGATCTCATTGCAGACATTGAGCAGGCTATCGCTGCAGCGAAAGAATAGAATCCCTGCAAAGACGGGCTGCGGCAAGGTCCGGCAGACAATCCAGATGTGCGACCATGATTTTTTCTATCAGACGGGATATCATGTCGCACATTTTTTCATGAAGAAAATCGTCGCTGCGAAGTACCGAAGTTCCCTGATAAATCTCGATGAAGGCCTGGACCGGTTCAAGGGCGGAGAACAGGTTTTCAGGAGCCTGGCTCAGGCGAACCATGGCAGCAAGTTCAGCGGACGCATTCCTGTAACATGGGGTCTTTCCGCTCCATGGCGTTCCGAAGACAAGGGGGACACCGTCGACAAAGCGTATGACAGGGTTGTCATCATTGAGCAGCCATGTGCCGGGAAAAGCCTTCATCCATAGGCGGGAGTGAGTACTCTTACCCGTACCGCTCTTTCCAAGGAACATATACCCCTTCCCCTCGCATACGACAGTCGATGAATGGACGGAAAGTCCGTCGTGGAAAACGACGACCTGTGCGAATGCCGTGCGTATGACAGAACTGAGCACCGCGCCTGAATACTCCGAGTCCATGTCCATATCCACCTCGGCGCGTCCATAGCCCGGACACAGGCGTACACGGCTGACCAGGCCGCGGAAATCGAAGCGCAGAAGGACATTCCCTGCGAAATTGAAGATTTCCGTCCGGCCCATATCGTTTTCCTCCGTTACCAGAGCATGGAGACCATCGGGGATATCGACATGGATGCATGTTTCCACAGTCAGGGCTATATCCCTGTCCTCGGCAGAAGCTTCGTACAAACTGTCGTCTGCTTCGTCGGGCGATGATTCATGTTCAGAGCTGACGGCAAAGGGGAGAAATGTAGGCAAGAGACGGGATGGGTCCTTGTGCTCAGGCACAACTGCGCAGATACTGATGCCTGCGACCTCATATATGAGCCGTTTCATCTTCACATCCAATGGCTCACTCGGTCACAAGACCATACTCCTTCCATTGCGACAGAGTGGAAAGGGTGTCTCTAAGAGCCGTTTCCCTGTCAATTCCATAGTTTTCAACAAGGACTTCGCAAATATTTTCATCAAAGGACTCCGCTGAAGCGGCCCTCTCCCAAAGCAGGGCGGCAGACTCATTGAGCGTAAACACGTCAGCCATATTGACGGAATCGGCATCTGTGCTCACGATAATGTATCTGTTGCCCATCTTCCTGAGCCTCAGGACTTCGCGTCGAGGAATAACCATCAGTCTGTGAAAGGGTTGCCATCCGTCCATTCCCGTAGGAAAAGGCCGTGGGAATCTACGCAGTGGTCGTGAATCTTCTGCTTGCGCTCTACCGGGAGAGAGAGCCACCAAGTTGTGCACTCAGGATATGGAACTTCTCTCTGATTTGCTTTTCGCGCTATGCGCTCCTTCTGTGCTACGGTGATTGATGACCACCAGATATCCAAATTTGCCATTTCTTGATACGGATTACTAAAAATGCATCGCCAAATATATAAAAAGAGGATGACTAAGTCAAATCGACTTGAAGTCACCCTCGAAAATAGAGAATAGCTTTTTCAACGGTAAAATTCTCTATTCAACTCTGAAATCATACGCCTTGCCGTATTCACGGAGTATGGACAAGCGAAGGGATTTCTCTGTCAGGTTATAAAGTGCCGACCACTGCGTCATCGAGGTCATTTCGTCGGTAGGGTCCTGCGAAACCGTACTGAGCAGGGACATCGCATCTGCCTCGCTCAATAAGTAGTTGTTCAACTGCAGGGTTCTGCGCATAATGTCGTAACGGTCCTTGCCGTGAGTGGAACCCCATCCGGCATTAGTACCTTTCATCGAAGGAGACACATAGAAGTTAGTCACGCAACGGAGGGTGTCGCACGCTCTTAAAACCTCCATATTTCCGGGATTCTCCTGCTCGCCTCCAAATGTGTATTCAACTATAGCATAGTCCCCCGTCGCATCTGCCATAAAGAAATGGTAACTGCTGCGGCCGGTCTCGCCCATGTCCATGTCGTAATCCTTGAGCATATTCACAGCCTCCTTGACTGTTGCAGCCCTGTCAAGGAGCATCCTTATCGCTACAGTGGTCCCGATTTTCGGCTTGCCGCTGTCCTGTTTTGCAGGAGCCTCATTCAACGCCAGCACACCGATTGCAAAGCCGTCCTCGTTGATTCCATCCAATGCGGCATAAGGCAGGGCCATCATCAAGGAGAGGTCCTTGCCCGCTTCCTCATAAAAGCCGCGGCCGAAACCCAGATGCATTCCGTCCACCATCGAAATGGACCTCTTGCCTCCTTCAGGGGCAGTATGGACCAGAATTGCAGACGTAGGCAACAGGGTGGACTTGTCCTCAGCGAAATGGCGGAAGTCATAGTTGCGTCCCATAATGAATCCGGACCCGTCACTCTCCGGAACTGCAAAACAACTGCATCCTGCCCCATAGTCCACCTGGGGAGCCTTGGTCTGGAGATTGTCGTAAAGCAGATAGGCGACATACTGGAAAAGATCGTTCACAGCTGTTTTCTGCGAAGCCAGAACCTGATCGAGCTTGTAATCAACCGTGTAGTCCAGTTCATACAGGCGTCCGTTACCGTCAAGGTTCTTCATTGAATTAATCATGGCGACTTTTGCCGGATCAGTTATATGGACGGCCTTTTTCGAAGTTGCTTCCTTCTCACAGGAAATGAAAAAAGAGGCAGCAGCAAGAAGAACAAGCGAAAGGCAGGAAATGACTACGTGCTTTTTCATAAACTAAACGGAAAACTTACAGGCATAAAAATAAGGGAAAAGTGATTCTCCCTGCAAGTATGAAGTCCAAGTTTTGAAAAGTAGGCAAAGAAATTGACGAATGGGCAAAAGATCAGGCCCTGCCTTCACGCCATTTTGCCGGGGTGCAACCTTCCTTGTTTTTGAAGGTCCTGGTGAAATGGCTCAGGGACAGAAAGCCCGACTTTTCTGAGACCTCCTGGATTTTAAGATTGGGATCGCTTTCCATCAGCTGCTTGGCGTGTTCGATGCGCATGTCGGCAATCCAATCCCTGAAGTTCTTTCCGTATACACCGTTGATATATTCGGAAAGGTAGGTCCTGTTCGTACCGAGCTTCAGGCAGATATCGTTAAGAGTCACGCCCGGAGTTAGATATCCTCCTTCTTCAATCCATCCCTCGACCTTTTCCCCCATATCCGGACGGAACTTCGGAATCTCAAGAACCATTTCTTCATCCATAATCGCATTCTCCACATCCTCATAGAAGAAGAGGTAGTTCTGGTAACAGCAATAGAGATAGATATAGAATGGAATGGACGAAAGAATCCATACAAACACATAATCATCCGGGAGAAAGGTCAGAAGACCGCAACTGACGCCGTAGATGACTGCCCAGTAGGTGAATATCGACAGCCAACGTATGTATGCACCCATATCATCCGAACGGGTATTCTCGAACATCTGAGTCGCCCGTCTGTAGGTACGCAGGATACGGGTCGCAAGGATGATCCCGTAGGCAGCGAGGCAACAGGCCAGAATCCCGGTTCCCCAGCGTTCCGCAATCTCCGGCAGGAAGGCCGAGATGAGGGCGCAGGCAGAAAACAGCAGCCACAGCAGGACGTGGAAGATGAATCGGCGGCAGGTCACAAAAGTTCTGTCGAGCAGAGTCATCATCGCCGCGGTAAACAGCCAGTAGCTGAGGAAATAAGTCGCCATATTGAAGAGTATGGTCGCGCATACGTCAATAAACCTGAGCGCGAGTACGATATGGACAACATAATTGAAAGAAAGCAGGAGGAGCGCCGCTCCCATCAGACGACGTGAAAGAAGGAAGTTGGAAAAATTGCCCTTTCCCGGTACGCGGGCCATGAGCATATGCATACCGAAGAAAATCATCAGCGGCAGGGAAAGGCACAAAGCCAGACGGTAAAGGGAGAATTCCATTTGTTGCAGAATGTCAATCAGTCTTCAGCCCCGCCTTGAGGCAGCGGATTACAGCGGAGTTGAAGCCAGCATGGTCGAGTTCGTTCAGACCGCGTATGGTAAGTCCGCCCGGAGTCGTGACCTTGTCGATTCCTACCGCCGGGTGCATATCCCCTCCCTCGAGCACTGCCACCGCACCTTTCATGGTCTGCATAGCTATTTCCCTAGCCTCTTTCGGATACAGGCCCATCTCTACACCGCCTTCTGTCATCGCATGGATGAAGCGCATCACATAAGCGATGCCGCAGCCCGAGAGCATGTTACCGGCCGCCACATCCTTCTCCTGACACTGTTTCACCTTCCCTACTTCGAGAAGCAGGTCCCTGACAACAGCCGTATCCTCCGGGGTCACGCCGACTGAAGGAGCCAGATAGGTCATTGACTCTCCATATTCCGCCGCAATGTTAGGCATTACATAACAGACCTTTGCAGACTCGCATCCGAGAAAGGAACGGAGGGTGCCGGAAAAGACATTGGCTGCGACTGAAAGTATTATCTGACGGCTGAAATCCAGACTGCCCGCAATCTGGCGGCACACAGTTTCTACCAGCCAGGGTTTCACTGCAATTACGACCACGTCAGCAGAGCGGACAGCCTCACAATTGTCAATGGTTGTATGTATCCTGTCAAGCCCGGCAAAACGGGAAAGGGTTTCCTGCGTTCTCGCAGTTACCGTCAACTCGTGGGCTCCTGTCCTCGCCCAGCCCAGGGCCAGGGCTCCGCCCATATTGCCGGCTCCTATAATTGTAATTTTCATATACTCGGGTTCAAACAAACACAATTATACTACTGTACTCCGAAAAATGCAAGTGATTCAGTTCCAATATTCATATATATTCTTATGGATTTTCCAAATGATTCGGAAAGAAGTTGGATTGTAGGTCA
>JAEDEB010000016.1 GCA_016293535.1 Bacteroidales bacterium
TATATACGGATGCCTCGCGGGCAGCCACAGGCATGTTGGAGGTGTTGCAGATGATGGTTGTACGTTCCATCAGGTGACGTCCGGTGTGCGGGTCGATGAGCTCAGGGAACTCGGTGAAGATTTCCACAACCTCGTTTGCACGCTCTCCGCAGGCCGCCATCACGATCACCTGGGCGTCGCCCTGTTTTGCGATGGCGTGCTGGAGCACGGTCTTGCCGCATCCGAATGGGCCGGGAATGAAGCCTGTACCACCCTCGGCGATAGGATCGAGGGTGTCGATAACGCGGACGCCTGTCTCCATAATGCGGCAAGGCCTCGGTTTCTCGCGGTATCCCTTGATGGCCAGTTTCACAGGCCATTTCTGGGTCATTGTCACATTCACATCCTCGCCGGATGCGTTTGTGAGGACGGCAACTGTAGTGTCGATGTTATATTGGCCGGCTTCGACCACTGATTTGACCGTATATTCACCCTCGAAGGAGAAAGGCACCATAATCTTGTGAGGCAGCCATCCTTCCTTGACTTCGCCGAGCCAGTCTGCGGCAACGACCTTGTCGCCAGGCTTTGCGATAGGAGTGAAGTCCCAGAGTTTCTCGTGGTCGAGAGGGTCGGTGTATTCTCCTCTCTTGAGGAATACCCCCGTCATTGTTGTGAGGTTGTTCTGGAGTCCGTCGTAGGAGCTTGACAGAAGTCCAGGACCCAGTGTGGCCTCGAGCATCTTGGACTCGAATTCCACGGCATTTCCGTTCTTGAGTCCACGGGTGCTTTCGAATACCTGCACAGCTGCGTATCTGCCATTCACCTTGATGACCTCTGCCATCAGTCTGGTGTCGCCTACGGTGATGTAGCAGATCTCATTCTGCGAGACAGGACCGTCGCATTCAACCGTGACAAGGTTGGAAACGATACCCGTGACCTTTCCTGTTGATTTCATATAGTTTTGATTTTACTTGTTTCAATTGAATTCCACTCCCTTGAAGGTCCCGCGGACCTCATCCACCAGCTGCTTGAACAGCCGGCGTCCAGTCTCTTCGTCAAGCTTGTACCAGCGCTCGACGATATGAAGTTTGGTGACGAAGGCGAGGACGGTCTCGAGGTTGAAATAATCGAAGGTCGCAATGCCGTCGATCTTCTCCCAGTAAAGGTCATCCATGCCTCTCTCACGAGAGAGTATGTCTCCCGAATGGAGCACAGCATCGAGCTTTGCGCTCTCTTCGAACTCTCCGACAGCAATCTGTTCCTCATCCTCACCGCCATTGATGTCGAGGGTGTCTTGGCCCTCCGGGCGGCCGAGCTCCGAATTGAGGTAGCGCACCTTGGCGTTGCGTACCGAGAGATCGAAGCTGAAATATTCGCGGATGAAACGGTTGCTGTGGCGGAGTGCTTCACGGTAGAATGAGGAATCCAGAGATTCCGCATCGAAGCCTTTCTCCAGAAACTCGAGAACTGAGAGATCCTTGGCAGAAAGCTGTTCCCTTATTCCGGACATTATGGCCGCAGGGCTTTCATCCCCGAGCCTGCTGTCCGGTGTCAAGACCGGAAGGCTTGCTACTATGTAGTGGTAGTTGTCCATCAGCCGAAAAGTATCTTCTTTGTTGCAGGACGGAGGAAAGCTCCTATAAGTTCCCCGAAGGTCTCGTCAGTGAGGCTTATGAACCAGCCGCCGTCCTTTGGACCGATGGTGAATCCTCCGGAAATCTTCTTGCTGAATTCAGCCTTGATTTCTCTCTTGAGCAAGGAAGCGAGTTCTCCCGTGACAAAAGGCTCGAGTTCTGCCTTGAGGGACTCCGGAAGCACGAGCTCGAGGTCAGCCGATTCCTGGACGCTGAACTTGCCGGCAACTTCCTTTATTATCGCCTTGGTGAAATCAACATCGGAAAGAGCCTTGGCTACAGGCTCGGCAGCCATCTTTGCCACGATGAGCGATTCTATGTCCTGTTTGGTCGAGGCGATGCTCTCACGGGCGGCCATCTTCACGTCAGAAGTGACTTTAAGCTTGATGTCTTCAGCATCCTTGCGGGCCTGAGCGATGATGGCGTCAGCCTTGGACTGGGCCTGGGCGAGAATGGAATCGGCCTGGGCCTGAGCCTTGGCGACAATCTCTTCACCTTCGAGTTTTCCTTTGGACAGACCTTCGTTGTAGAGTTTGTCTGTCAATTCCTGCAATTTGTTCTGCATATAAGATTTATGGTTTTGATTAATTATTGTTCCGTTTGGCGTGTCAATCAAACTGCGTCAGGTATGTGACGCATAAAATGCGGTGCCCAAAGGTACAAAAACCGGGCCCCCGAAACAAATAAAATTTGGCAGGTGCACACTTTTGGCAATTTCGTAAAACCTTGATGTCAGAAACTAATATGGGACAGACTTTTCAGAAGCAGGTCCTGAGTATTTCGGCAACATTGGCGGCCTTGCCCATGCTGTAGAAATGAACGGCAGGAACGCCGTGGTCGAGGAGGTCTTCGCACTGTTTCCTGCACCATTCCGTCCCCGTCCTGTAAGCGGCTTCCCTGTCCGCTCCCGCCTCTTCCATCGCGGTGGAAAGTTCCAGAGGGATGTCAATTGAGAAAGCCTCCGGGAGAATGTGGACCTGACGTGCGGTGGAGAGGGGCTTCAGACCCGGAATTATTGGAACATCTATGCCCGCTTTCCTGCACCTGTCCACGAAATCGTAGTAGACCTTGTTGTCGAAGAACATCTGGGTGATGACATAGTCCGCCCCTGCATCCACCTTTCTCTTGAGGTTAAGTATGTCAGTCTCTATGTTCGGGGCTTCGAAATGTTTCTCCGGATAGCCTCCGACCCCTATGCTGAAATGCCGCCCGGTCTCCTCCCTGCGGTAGTTTCTTATGCCGGAAACGAGTTCGTCTGCATAGCGGTAGCCGCCGGGAGTCGGGCTGAACCTCTTCTCGGATGCAAGACAGTCGCCCCTGAGCGCAAGTACGTTCTCTATGCCCATGTAGTACAGATTGTCAAGTTCCCTCTCAATGTCTCCAACCGTTGCGCCCGCGCAAATTATGTGCGGGACGGCCTCGACCTTGAAATGGGACATTATCAGTCCTGCGACAGTCACTGCGCTTATGCGGTTCTGGACAGTTTTCCGGCTGAACGAACCGTCCGGATTGGGTACATATTCATATTCGTCGCGGTGGCAGGTGACGTTGATGTATTTCGGGCTGAACTCCATGAAGGGTTCGATGTTGGAGATGAGTTCCTCCCTGCTCATTCCCTTGAGCGGAGGGACTATTTCAATGGATGGGAAGGGTTTTCGGCTTTCCCTGAGTATGTCGGCAATCTTCATAATTCAAGTATGTCATTCTCTCAGTTTCACTACAGATATCTGGCTTCGCGGTGTGCTACCACGAAACCGCACACGCTCGCCTCTGGTATCATTGCAAGGGATTCGGTAAGGCTGATTCCCAGTTTCTGCGAATCAGGTATGCGGGAAAGTATTTCGATTTTCAGCCTGTGGTCCGGACAGGATGGGTAACCAACCCCCGGACGTATGAGCCTGTAGCCCTCGGGAACTCTGAGCCTTCTTCCTATCCATTCCGAAGCAGCCTCTGCAAGGCAGAGCCTGAGGACCTTTTCCGTCATACCGTTTCCGCGACAGGCTTCGCAGGGACAACTGTCCGGGTGTTCTCCGTGGACTGAGGCGGCAAACATTCCGAGCGGTTTCCCGAGTTCGCATCCGAAATGGAGGCCCAGCCTTATGCTGCAGTGCATATTCTTCAGGGTTTCTTCTGCATTGCGAAGGATTTCCTGAACCTCAGGCTTGTTCCTGTCGCTTTTTCTGATGCGCCAGATGAGAAGGAACATATCCCAGTCAAGCAGCGGAATCAGTTCCTCGAGCGCTACTTCCCGGACTGTAATCTCCTGGGAAACAAGTGCTTCGAGGGGCGCAAACCCATCTTCCGGCAGATATGCGAACAAGGCGGAGTCCCCCTTTTCCGTGACGCTTTCACGGTCTTTGGAACCTCCTTTGGCGTTCAGCTTTTCCTTCGCTGCAATTTCTTCCTGCAGGGCGTGTTCCCTCGCCTCGAAGGCCTCCCTGTCGAGTACGCATTTCTTGGCCATCACTGCCGTGGACGAAGCGTCCGCACCGTGGAAGACGTGGGAATAGAGCGGAGCGAGCTTTAGTGCAGTATGCCTTGCCGAAGTCGTCGCTCCTCCGACGAAGAGCGGTATGTCCATACCCCTTGCCGCCATTTCCCTGCACAGGTCTTCCATCTGTGCCAGCGACGGGGTGATGAGTCCGCTTACGCCTATGATGGAAGCATTCTCCCGTATCGCAGTCTCAATGATTGTTTCCCTGTCCACCATCACGCCGAGATTCACAACCCTGAACCCGTTGCAGCTCAGTACAGTACAGGTGATGTCCTTACCAATGTCGTGGACATCTCCCTTGACTGTCGCCATCACAGCAACAGGCCTTGTGTCGTTCGAGCCGTCTCCGGATTCCGCTTCCATATATGGTCGCAGAAGATCCACAGCCTCTTTCATTATCCTGGCGGATTTGACTACCTGCGGGAGGAACATCTTACCCTCGCCGAACCAGTTCCCGACAGTTTCCATGCCCTCCATGAGAGGCCCCTGGATAACGGCCTGGGCGGAGCCGAGACTGGAGAGAGCTTCTTCAATCCGTTGTGCCAGACCTTCGGAACTGCCCTTTATAAGCAGCTGGACAAGGTCGGGACCTTTGACTTCTTTTGCCTCCTCTACCTTTTCCTTTCCATTTCCGGAGGAAGAGGATATGTTCGAGGCCATTTCAAGAAGCCTGTCCGTGGCCCCGCCATCGCTGTCGAGAATGACGTCCTCGCAGGCCTTTCTGAGAGACGGTTCTATTTCATCGTATATCTGGAGCATCCCGGGGTTCAGGATGGCCATATCAAGCCCCGCCTGTATGGCGTGGTACAGGAATACCGAGTGCATGGCTTCGCGTACGGGATTGTTTCCCCTGAAGGCGAAGGAGAGATTGGATATTCCGCCGGAGGTGAGGGCACCGGGCAGATTTGCCTTTATCCATCTCACTGCATCTATGAATGCGGTTCCGTACTGTCTGTCTTCCTCTACGCCGGTGCCGACGGTAAGGACATTGACGTCGAATATGATGTCGGAAGGCGCTATCCCTGCAGCGGTAAGGAGATAGTAGGAGCGACGGCATATTTCCGTCTTTCTCTCGAAACTGGTGGCCTGCCCCCTTTCGTCGAAGGCCATCACGACCATGGCGGCGCCGAAGCGCCTTATCTCCCGCGCTTTGCGGAGGAATTCATCTTCCCCTTCCTTGAGGCTTATGGAATTGACTATGCATTTGCCCTGACAGTTCTTCAATCCGGCGAGAACGGTGTTCCAATCGGAGGAGTCTATCATCATGGCAGCCTTGGCTACGGAGGCCTCAGTGGCGGCCATACGGGTAAATTCTTCCATTGCCGCCCGGCCGTCGAGCATAGCGTCATCCATATTGATGTCTATGACGGACGCTCCGTCTTCAATCTGCCGTGCGGCGATATTCAGGGCGGCTTCGTAGTCTCCGGAGGCAATGAGTCTGGCGAACTTGCGGCTTCCGGCCACATTGGTCCGTTCTCCTATGTTGATGAAATTGCTTTTCTTCCGGTCTATGCTTACGCATTCCAGACCGCTGACTGTCAGTCCGGAGCCATCCTTCCTAGAAAACGGCTCCCGGCCCAGGCGGGGAGCAATGTCCCCGAGTGCCCAGCTGATTGCGGCAATGTGCTCGGGAGTTGTCCCGCAGCATCCCCCGGCTATGTCCACATAACCATCTCTCGCCATCTTTTCCATTGCGGCAGCCATCTCTTCCGGGCTCTGGCTGTATCCGCCTGATTCGTCCGGAAGGCCGGCATTGGGGTAGCAGCTGACCTTGACGGATGGATTGTCTCTGCGCACGAATTCCGATACTTCGGCAATGAGAGGCAGCAGTTCCTCGGCGCCGAGCGAACAGTTGAGCCCGAAAGCAAGGAGATTGCAGTGCTTTACCGCGTGGTAGAATGCCTCGCTG
Organism: Bacteroidales bacterium; assembly: GCA_016293535.1. GTDB lineage: Bacteria > Bacteroidota > Bacteroidia > Bacteroidales > UBA932 > Cryptobacteroides. The sequence goes on from JAEDEB010000016.1 coordinate 6,017, forward strand.
GTCTGTCCTGTCAGCGCCCGTCCGTTGCGGTCCGCACAGGAGAGGGATATCATCACGGGGAATCCTTCGGGTACATTGTAGAGCGCGGCCTTTACATTGAGCGCATCGAAGCAGGTCTCGATAAGCAGAAAGTCTACTCCGCCCTCTATCAGGGCGTTGATCTGCTCCTTGTAGGCTGCCGCGAGCGTGTCGAAGGAGATTGGACGCCAGGATGGCCGGTCTGCGTCTGTACCTATGGACAGGGATTTCGAACTCGGTCCTATGCTCCCGGCAACGAGAACCTTGCGGCCTGCGGAGTCAGCAGCCTTCCTGGCGATGCGGGCTCCTGCAAGGGCCATGGCTGCGGCATCGTCGGCGTGTCCCTGTTCTGCCTGCGATATCCTGTTGCTGCCGAAGGTGTTGGTTTCGATGATGTCGGCTCCTGCCGCTATATATTCACGGTGAATGGATTCGATCTCGGCAGGGGCCGTAAGGTTGAACATGTCGCTGTTCCCTGAAAGCCCGCGCCTTTGGAGCATCGTGCCCATTGCGCCGTCCAGAATGAGTATCCTGTTTTCCTTTGTCATCTGCTTTGAGGATATTCCCGTTTTGCGAAGCCTGTTACGTGATAGCGGAACTGCAAATATACAAATTCAAAAAAAATGAGGATGACCTTGTCCTTAACATGGACTGCCGGCCATCCCCATGGGATTCTTTCACTGGCTTTCCGCTCAGTGAATTCTATTCCTCAGGCTTGAGGTTGGTGTAAACATTCTGTACGTCGTCGTCCTCCTCAATCTTTTCGATGAGTTTGTTGACTTCCACCCTCTGCTCGGGAGTGAGGTCCACGAGGTCGGTGTTCGGAAGACGCGTGAATTCGCCTGACATAAGTTCGTAACCGTGGTCCTCGATGTATTTCTGAATCGAGTTGAACGAGGTGAAGTCACCATAAACGCAGATGTTCTTGTTCTCGTCCTCATCCTCCTCCTCGAAAATCTCGTCGACACCGTAGTCGATCATGTCGAGTTCGAGTTCGTCGAGGTCATATTCGCCTTCGATCTTGAATCTGAACATACTCTTGCGGTCGAACAGATACTCGACGCTGCCGGCGGTACCGAGGGAACCTCCGAACTTGGTGAAGTAGGAACGTACGTTGGCCACAGTCCTGTTGTTGTTGTCGGTCGTGGTCTCTACGAGCACCGCGATTCCATGAGGCGCCCTACCCTCGAACACTACCTCCTTGTAATCAGCCTGGTCCTTTTCGAACGCCCTCTTTATTGCGCGCTCGATATTGTCCTTCGGCATGTTCTCGCTGCGTGCGGTCTGAATGAGGGCGCGCAGGCGAGGGTTTCCCGTTACGTCAGGACCGCCAGCCTTGACGGCGATGGTGATTTCCTTGCCGATCTTGGTGAAAGTCTTGGCCATGTGGCCCCAACGCTTGAACTTTCTTTCCTTTCTGAATTCAAATGCTCTTCCCATATCACTTGTTTCCTATTCTGGTGATGTACTTCTCGATGTCCATTGCCTCTGCGGACATAGGATACTCTTCCTTGATGGTATTGTAGCAGTCGAGCGCAACATCGTTCTTTCCGAGTTCCTCGGCTACGACACCGGCCTTCAGAAGATAGGCGGCGGAGTAGAGGTTGCCGCTCTTCTTTGCAGCCTTCAGGTAGCAGGAGAGGGCCTGGTCATATCTTTCCAGGGCTGAGAGAGCATCACCCTTGCAGGCAAGGGCGCGTCCTGCGAGTATCCTGTCCTTTCCGTGATACCTGTCGAGGTACTTCACTGCCTCCTCATAGTTGCCGAGCTGGAGTTCGCATACGCCGGCATACATGAACACGGCCTTTCCGGCCTTGGCTCCGTATTCCTTGGCTATCTGGGCGAAGCCGAGGATGTTGCCGTCACCTTCGAGGGCTGTCTGGTAGTCCTGCTGCGCGAAAAGTTCCTCTGCAGGGAACATCTGGCCGAGAGCCTCGGCCTTTGCAGGCGCATATATGTACCTGGAGTAGAGAAATGCTGCGAGAGCGACTATGATTACCGCTGTAACGCAGATAATGATGACCTTTGTGTACTTCTGGAAGAAGAGGTCAGTCTTGGATACCTGCTCAACCGCTTCCTGGGCGGCGTCCTTCTTGATTTCCTTTGCCATATCAGTTCTGTTATATTTTATCTTGTCAAGCCGTGTCCGCTCATCCGCGTAAAGGATGGCGCATTGGCGCGCAAAAATAGGGATTTCTGCTCAAAATAGCAATACTTTTCATTTCAGCCCTGCAATCACTTCAGGACTATTCTTGTTACCAGATGGGTGCGCGGGTCGTCTCTGACAAACAGAGGGTCTGCGAGAGCCCTGTCGTTTACTGCCTTCATGATTTCAGGCAGTTTGAATGACAGACGGCTTCGTACCATCGATGAACTGAGGTTGACGTACAGTATCCCGTCCCTGAAAAATCTGTTCGTGGTCCATGCTGCCGCCCCCGACACCTCATCCCAGGCATTGAATATTATCCGGGTATTGAGTCCTGAGGTCAGACGCATCTCCTTGATGAAATCTTTCATCACCTCGTCCATTCCCTGTGGGCTCACCCTGTGTATTCTCTCGTCTTTCCTTCTTCCGCCGTACATCTTTCTCAAAGTCTGTTGAAGCAGCCGTCCACGGTCTCGAAAAATGCACCGGATGCGCTGATGCCATCCACAGCGTTGCGTAGCCTTTCCCTGTCGCAGTCGGTGATGAATATCTGTCCGAAATCGCTGCCTGAAACCAATGAGAGCAGGTTCTTGACCCTCGAGGAGTCAAGTTTGTCAAATACATCGTCAAGCAGGAGCATCGGGGCGCATCCTCCGAGTGTCCTCATCAGGTCGTACTGGGCGAACTTAAGAGCCACGAGAAAGGATTTCTGCTGACCCTGCGAACCGCAGCGCCTGATGGGGTGGCCGTCCATGAGGAAGATGAAATCGTCCCTCTGGATTCCGGCTGTCGTGTATCTGAAGATCCTGTCCTTCTCCAGTCTGGATGCGAGCAGCTTCTCAAGCGGTCCGCAGCTGAGGTCGGACTCATAGCGTATCCCCACTTCCTCGTTTCCACCGGAAAGCAGGGCGTAGTACTTGCCCACAAGGGGCTCCAGTCTCTCAATGAATTCGCGTCTGGCCTCGTGGACAGGGGCGGCGTAGGAGGCGAGCTTGCAGTCGGTCACCTGCAAGAAGTCTTCCGGGAACTGCATGTCCTTGAGCATCTTGTTCCTCTGGAGCAGGAGACGGTTGTACTGCTGCATATATGCCAGATAACTCTGGTCCATCTGGGAGAGGACAGAGTTGACGAACCTGCGCCTTTCCTCTCCCGATTCGCTTACCAGTGCCGTGTCTGCAGGGGATACGACCACCACGGGGAACTGACCTATGTGCTCGCCGAGTTTCCCGTAGGCCTTGTCGTCCCTTCTGAGTTTCTTACCTTCCTGACCGACTCCTATGGATACCTTCGTGGAAAGACCGTTCTCCAGTCTGTAGCTGCCGCAAAGGCTGAATGTGGAGGTACCGTGCCTGAAATTGAAACGGTCGGATGCGCTGAATGCGCTCTTGGTCATCGAAAGGTAGTAGATTGCATCCAGGAGGTTTGTCTTGCCTTCTCCGTTGTTGCCGCATATGCAGTTTACCTCAGGAGAGAAATCTATCTCCTGAAACACTATGTTTCTGAAATCGGCAACAGCTATTTTCTCAAGTACGGGCATCTCTCAGTCAATCTGTTCCCGGTGTGCAGGGCGAAGCAGGTCGAGCACCGTCTTGACAGGGTTGAAGGTCTCGAGAGGAACCTCCACGAAGGCGGTGTTCCAGCGGCTCATGGAACCGTTCCAGAGCCCCGGCAGTTCCAGAGCCTTGAGCTCACGTCCCTGGAAGCTCTTGCTGCTGATGAAGCCTGCGTCAGCATCAACATACTCCGTCAGATCGAATTTCTCACCCTTGTAGTTCCTCAGACAGCATACGAGGTCGACAGGATTGAAGTGGGTCGCGGATTTCAGGGCTGCCACCGCCGCAGGGTCCTCCATATTTATCTGCACGCTCTCAAGAATCTGGAGAGAGGTGCTGCCGTCCTTTTCCCTTATCACGAAAGGACCGCCTCCGGGTTCTCCCTGGTTGCGTACCATTCCGCATACGCGTACAGGGCGGTCGAGTTTCTCCCTCAATGCCATTACCCTGGCCTTGCAGTCTCCCTTGCACGGAATGCTGATGTTCAGTTCATTGCGGAGAAATTCCTCGATGTCGTTGCAGAGACTCTGGCAAGTGTCAGTTGCATAAGGGTCGCCCAGGGTGTTGTTGTATCCCGGGATGAGAGGCATCACAGGGGCGGCTGAAACCGGGCCGCAGACTGCATCCAGTTCCTTGAGGTAGCCGGCTATCGTGTCCCTCAGCTGCAGGGCTCGGCCCATGAGAACCTTCTTCCAGAAAGCCGTCTCCGGGAGCAGGCGCATATTCGCCACATTGTCTATGTTCTTGATGGACACCAGCTCCTCCTTTACCGCGTTGAGGTTATGGATCAAAGCTCCGTGCCCGGCCGGACGGAACAGGAGACTTCCGTCATCCTTTCGGAAAGGCCTGTTGCAGCTGTCTGCTGCTATGGTGTCGGTCGCTCTGTCCTGATAAGTGAACTCCACTTCGTACTTTACCCCGTAACGTTTCTCATAGCTTTCCCTGACTTCGGCAAGGGCCTCCTCGAATAGTTCCCGGTGCTCGGGAGATATGGTCACCACCAGTTTGGCGGTTCCGTCTGCCGAGCGCATGTATTCCTGTGCCTCGACAAGATGTTCCGCGAGGGCGGTGCGTATTTCGCCGTCGGCGTATTTATGGAATTTGAGCACTCCCTTGGGCTTGCTTCCGTAGCCGAGACCGTCCTCCAGCAGAGTTGCGGAGAGTACGCCCTTCTCATCCTTCCCGTCGAAGAGCTCCGGCGTATAGAAAGGGAACTCGCTGATGCGTGAAACGAATTCCGTGGATTTTGGATTAGGCGCATCCAGACCCGCGAAAAGATCCTTGAACATGCGGGACGCCGCTCCTGATGCCGGGACAAATTTGGCCTTGCCGGCAACTTCCGCTTTCTCATAGTATAAGGCAGCCTTTTCCGCTTCCTCCCGGCTCAGTACGGTTATTCCGTTGCCCGGTGTTGCAGGAGCGGCGATGTCCATCCAGGGAAATCCCGTCCTGAATCTTTCTATCTGCTTCTCTGCAATTGCGGCCGACGCTCCCCTTGAAGCAATCTGTGCCAGATCTTCTTTCGTGAACATTTGAAGATTACTTAGTTATGTGACATGTGGTTGAATTCCTTTCTGTAGTCATATCCCGACCTCAGGCTTTCGAACTCTCCGATACGCTCCCTCAACGCCCTGTCATCCTCCATTATGTCGTAGACTCCGGTGAGCAGAGCCCGGATTTCCTCCTGTCCGATTCCGTCGAAATTCAGGTCCACGCTCTCCTTGTCCGGATCTCCCTCAGGATAATATCCGTACAGTTCCTCTATGCCGAAGTGTCTTGCGACAGCCCTGACCGCCGCCGAACTGCCGTTCATCTTGCCTTTGAAGGTGTATCCGGCTATGTGCGGAGTGGCGATGTCAGTCATGGAGAGCAGTTCCCTGTCTATGTCGGGTTCATTGTTCCATGTGTCCAGGATTATGGCTCCGAGATGTCCCCGAGCCTGTTTCAGAGCATCATCAGAGACCACTTCGCCCCTGGAGGCGTTGATGAAAACCGCACCTTCCCTCATAAGGGAGAAGAATGAGGAATCCGCCATCCCCCTCGTTGCCGTATCGAGCCATGTGTGCATAGTGACTATGTCCGACCCTCGCAGCAGTTCCTCGAGAGTGCAGAAGCCTTCAGGACCTTCCCTTTCGGCGCGCGGGGGATCACATCGCAGAGTCCTGAATCCAAGCTCGGATGCCATTGTATCTATCAGACTCCCGACATTGCCTACCCCTATGATACCCAGGGTCTTGCCCTTCAGGTTAATGGACCGGCTGCTGGCAACTGTGTAAAGCGCTGTGAAAACATATTGAAGGACACCTCCGGCGTTGCAGCCGGCAGCGTTCGCGACCTCTATGCCGTTGGCGGCGCACCATCCTGTGTCTATGTGGTCGGTTCCGATGGTTGCGCTTGCGACGATTCCGACACGGCTTCCCTGAAGCAGTTCGCGCCCGCACCTTGTGCGAGTCCTCACAATCAGCGCGTCCGAGTCGCGCACGTCGTCAGGACCAATTTCCCTGCCGTCCTTGTAGACGACCTCGGCGTACGGCTCGAACACGCCCTTCAGAAAGGGGATGTACCTGTCTGCCGTTATCTTCATTTTTTTTGATGACGCTTATCTGCGGAAGCCTCCCATTCCTCCTCTCATCATATTCTTGAGATTGCCTCCCATTACGGATTTCATGGCTTTGCGTGTGCCTTCGAACTGCTTCAGGAGCTTGTTCACCTCCTGGAGGTTGGTTCCCGAACCGTCGGCTATCCTCTTGCGCCTGCTACCGTTTATTATTTCAGGATGTTCCCTCTCGGCCGGGGTCATGGACTGGATGATAGCCTCTATACCCTTGAACGCCTTGTCATTGTCTATGTCCACATCCTTGATTGCCTTTCCAACTCCCGGGATCATGGCTGCGAGATCCTTGATGTCTCCCATCTTTCTGACCTGCTGAATCTGGTTGTAGAAGTCGTTGAGGGTGAACTGGTCCTTGGCGAGTTTTTTCTTGAGTTCCCTGGCTTCCTTTTCGTCATACTGCTGCTGGGCCTTCTCCACGAGAGACACGACATCTCCCATTCCGAGTATCCTGTCCGCGATTCTGGACGGATGGAATATGTCCAGCGCCTCCAGCTTCTCTCCTGAGGATATGAACTTTATCGGCTTGCCGGTAACCGCCTTTATGGAGAGCGCGGCACCGCCTCTGGTGTCTCCGTCCATCTTGGTCAGCACGACTCCGTCGAAGTCCAGCCTGTCATTGAAAGCCTTTGCTGTTGCAACTGCATCCTGACCGGTCATGGCGTCGACCACGAAGAGGGTCTCGGCTGGTTTCAGCGTATCGTGGAGGGCGGAAATCTCGTCCATAAGTTCCTTGTCCACGGCAAGACGTCCGGCCGTGTCGACTATCACAACGGGATACCCCTCAGCCTTGGCCTTCCTCACCGCATTGCCGGCAATCGCGATAGGGTCCTTTACGCCGTCCTCGGAATAAACAGGCACAGCTATCTGCTCTCCCAGGACTTTCAACTGGTCGATTGCCGCCGGACGGAAGGTGTCGCAGGCTGCAAGGAGCACCTTCATACCCTTCCTGCTCTTGAGGTGGAGGGCGAGCTTTCCAGAGAAGGTCGTCTTACCCGAACCGTTGAGACCGGCAACAAGCACAACGGCAGGGGAACCCTTCAGATTGATGTCCGATGCATCGCTGCCCATCAGTGCGGCAAGCTCGTCGTGTACAATCTTGACTATCATCTGCTGAGGCTTCACGGATGTGAGCACCTCGCGGCCTATGGCCTTCTGTTTCACTTCGTCGCAGAACTGCTTGGCCACCTTGTAGCTTACGTCGGCATCCAGGAGCGCGCGCCTGATGTCCTTGAGTGCCTCCGATATGTTGATTTCACTGATTTTCCCTTCGCCCTTCAGCATCTTGAAGGACCTTTCCAGTCTTTCGCTCAGGTTCTCGAACATGTCTCTAGTATAAATTGTGAATATTACTTACAGTATGGACGGCTTCATCGTTGCGTCCCAAAGCCTGTCCGAATATACGGTCTGGGCTTCCGGACGCAGGTTGTATCGGTTGGACATGGTCTGTCCGTATGCGCCGGCGCTGCGTATGGCAACAAGGTCGCCGCGTACGGTGACAGGGAGACGTCGTCCCTTGCCCCAGGTATCCGTGGATTCGCCCACGGGCCCTACCACGTCGTATATGCGGTTGGCTTCAAGCAGCGGACGCTCCAGTGCCGAGATGTTGTCTATCCGGTGATATGCGCCGTAAAGTGCCGGACGTATCATGTCGTTCATACCCGCATCGAGTATCACGAAACTCTTGGCCGCAGTCTCTTTTATGAAGAGAACACTGGAATAGAGGGTTCCGCACTGTGCCACTATCGAGCGTCCCGGCTCGAGGTGGACGCTCATTCCCGGCCTGCGCTCGAGATAGCGGTCGATGGCGGACATCCATGATTCGAAGTCGGGTATCCTATGCGCGTCAGGGTCATCGTAATCCACGCCCAGACCTCCTCCGAGGTTGACGCTCCTTACCGGAAGATTGTGGTCACGGAACCATTCTATCACCTTGTTGGCAGAGCTGCATACATCCCTGCATACCTTGCCGACGTCGGGAATCTGTGACCCGATGTGGAAATGGAGCCCTTCGAAATGGAGATTCGGACATTTCCCGAGCATCTCGACGAAACTGTCGAACTCTGTGTCCGGAAGCCCGAACTTGTTGACTTCCAGTCCGGAGGTTATATATCTGAATGTATGTGCATCGATGTTGGGGTTTACCCTCAGGCTGATTCCCGCCTTGAGCCCGAATTTGCCGGCGATGGCGTTGAGGATGTACAGTTCATGGACGCTCTCCACATTGAAGCAGCCTATTCCCGCCTTGAGTCCGGTAAGTATTTCGCTGTCGCTCTTGCCTACTCCGGAGAACACTATCTTCTGGGCCGGGATTCCGCACTTGAGGGCGTTGGCCACTTCGCCTCCGCTGATGCAGTCGGCTCCGAAACCGGCCTGGGCCAGATAGCTGATGATGCGGGTGTCCTCATTGGCCTTGGTGGCATAATGGAGCTCGATTCCGTATTTTTCCGCCGCTTCCGTGGCTGCCTTTGCCGTTTCGGCGAGAAGGTCCATGTCGTACAGGTAGAAAGGGGTCTGAATACCTGCGAGTGCGTTGTTCATAGCAAAGTCCGTTTTTTCCATTACAATTTGCAAATGTAGGCAATTTTCGCTAATTTTGCAGCCTATTAACGATTGGGATTCTTGACCGCCTCTATGTTTGAACTGACTACTTTTTTCCAGATCACGTTCTTTGCTGCGATGGTGTGTTCGATTTGTTACGGGCTTCTGTTTCTGCTCATAACGATACCGAGCACCGAGTACTCGGCGCGTCTGCGTACCAGCAAGAATCTCATAGCGGCATGTTTTCTCGCCTGCGCCGTCACGCTGGGATTTTCCCTGACCAAGGCTGAGATGCCGGATTTCATCCGTTTTGCATCGACCATGATGCTGGTGGTGACATCAGTGTCCGCCTCTTCCCTTTCCTATGCGCTCATAAGCCTGCTTGATGAGACGGTCTACACCAAGGAGACCTTCTACCTGAACATGATTCTCATCGTCATTTCCTCGACGATACTGGCGAGGCTGATGCTGTTGGACAATCCCACTGCTACCCTCGTGGCAACTCTGTCCTACATCATACTGTATGTGCTCCAATGCGGACTGCACATCTTTTTCTTCCTGAGGGTGTTCCGCAAGAGTCAGGAAAAGCTCGAGAATTACTATGATGAGGACGAATATCACAGGATAAAGTGGATACGCTTCTGCTTCTGGATAATGATGGCCACCCAGGTCTTCGTCCTCGTATATTTCTCGATGCCCAAGAGAGTGATGGCGATATACGCGCTCTGGTACTGCATTTTCATGCTGTATTTCAGCAGCAACTATATTTCATTCCTCAGTACCCACAAGATAATGCTCGATGCCTTCGCCCACAATGTTCTGGACGTTAATTCCATCATAAGGAAAAGGCATTCGAAGAAGTCCGATGCCATGCGGACCAAGGCTCTTTCAGAGGCAGGGGAGGCCCGCGAGAAAGAATTCCAGGAACTGGAGAAGAACCTTCGCAAATGGTTGGAGGAGAAGCAGTACACGAAGATGGACAGGAGCAGGGAGGAGGTAGCTGCAGAGCTGAACACTACCAAGGAACTGCTCCAGCTCTATTTCGTGCTTCGCAAGGGTGTGGATTTCCGCACCTGGAGGACCGAGGTCAGGGTAGAGGAGGCGAAACGTCTTCTTCTCGAGGACAAGAAGGCCTCAATCCTTGTCATAGCCCAGCAGTCGGGATTCAGCGACAGGTCGAATTTCCACCGCCAGTTTACAAAAATCGTCGGAGTCTCGCCCAAGGAGTGGCGTGACGCCGACGGCAAACCCGAGAAGTAAGCAAAAGGGCTGATCAGTCCAGTCTTTCCAGGAAGAATATCTGGTTGTCCATAGACTGGCACTTCTTATCCGTGATTATGTCCAGTTTCTTTGATGAGAATCTTCCTCCGTTCTCTTCCCCGTCCATGTCACACGCTTCCACAACATAACTTCCCCCCGGAATACATTGGTTGATTACGTACCAGCGCCCGTAATCGTCCGTCCATACCGTATCCCTGTCAACCGGGCTGACGTGTTCCGGGTCATCGGCCGCGTATGAGTCCACCGTGATTCTTATGCCTTCGACAGCCTCTATGTCTGCAGCATTTCCGGATGATTTCGCATAAACGGCACCCGAGAGGCGAAACTCGCCCGGTCCTGTTTCCGGAAGCCAGTCCGCATCAAAAGCTGCCTTGCTGCATGAAATGGCGGCGGCCATCAAGGCAGCCGCCGCCATCAAACGAAATATGCAGGTTTCAGAGCTCATTCGTGTCTATAGATGCGGAATGCTCCGAAATCGTTGCACTGCTCCGTGTGCAATGGAGTTTTCCTACTTGAGATCTTCCTTGCTGAGCCCGAGGAGTTCCATCTTCTTGCGCAACAGCGGCCATTCGTTCTCAAGGAAATCCTTCCTCTGCTCCTGGAGCACTTTGTCCCTGGCGCCGGGCGATATGAAGTAGCCTATTCCCCTCCGGTTGTATATGATTCCGTCGGAAGTGAGTTTTTCGTAACTTCTTGCGACTGTGTTGGGATTCACGCCTATTTCGGCGCCGAACTCCCTTACGCTGCTGACTCTGTCCTCATCCTTGAGGGAGCCGGAGAGAACTCTCTCGCAGATGCTGTCGCAAATCTGCAGGTATATTGGTTTGTTCCCGTTGAAATCCATGATGTCAGAATTTGATGGTCTTTATCCTGAAATATATTCCGAGACTGAGAAGCAGATTGACCACGGTGTCGCTGATTGTATCTATGAGAGCCAGATTGTTGAAGAACCAGCCCCATCGGGTGGTGAGCATCTCCAGTGCCACCTCTCCCTCGAGATTTGACAGCTGGTGCATCATTATCGGACTTGAGATTCCGCTGGCCACTATGCTTATTCCTATGATTGCCGCTATGGTCTTGACTATCTTGTTCTTCTTGAAAAATACGGCTCCGAGAAGGAAGATCAGGCATAGCTGGATCATGTCGTCGACATAGCTGACAGGGTTCAGGATACCCCTGATTCCCTGGAGTTCCTCAGGCAGTTCTCCCAATTGGGTAAAGACTGTCCCCAGTATTTCGCCGGCAGAGCATATCAGGGCCTTTCCGCATCCGGGGTCGATCAGGCAGAGCAGACCGTCCGCGGCAAGAAAGAGCAGGAGTGTCAGCAGCGGCACGATTACGGCTGCGTTGAGAATCATCGAGGAAGATTTCTCGAAGACTGAAACCGGAAGTTCTATGAAGTTGGGACCGCTTTTTCTGTCCGTCACATGCCCGTAAAGTTTTGCGGGAACTGTAACCAGTGTTACCGCTCCGATGCAGACTGCCAGAGCAATTCTTGCCGCGAGCACTGGCGATCCCCATTCTCCGGTGAAGATGAGCGAGAACAGGCCGGTAAGGAGTTCTGCCACGGCTGGGGACAGCGCAAGTACGGTGCAGCTGAGCCAGTAATTTGATACGGCACTCCTGAAATCTGAAGCGAAGTACCTTCCGAAACGTTTGAAATCGAATATGTTGTTTGCCATTTTTCTTTCCTCCCTTGCTATTTGTTGAATATGCCCTTGATGAGAGCCTTGTTGCCGTGAACCGCGTTGAAAAGGGCTTCGAGGTTGACCTTGCTGTCTCTGCCCTCGGCGTTCAAGCAAACCTGGATGTTTCCTACTGGACTGAATTCGCTGTAAAGGGCGCCTTCTGCTCTTTCGTTTCCGTAGTCGAAATAAAGTTTTTCCGCAATCTCGCTGATTCCGGCGTTCAGAAGCACATCACGGCGGTCAAGGATGATGACAGGGTCGATGATGTTCTCAAGATCCCTTACCTGATGAGTGGAAATGAGAAGTGTTGAGCTTTCAGAGGTGTGTTTCATCACTGCCTTGCGGAATTCGGCCTTGGACGGTATGTCAAGCCCGTTGGTAGGCTCGTCGAGGAAGATGTACCGGCAGTTGCAGGCGAGGGCGAAGCTGATGTAGCTCTTCTTGAGCTGTCCGCAGGACATCCTGTCCATCCTCTTGGACGGGTCGGTTCCGAGCTCTGACATTATGGTCATGAACTTGTCGAGGTCGAATTCAGGCCAGAAGAGGCCCCAGTTCCTGGCATACTCCTCTGCCTTCATAGGGACTCCCGCCACTTCATCGGGAAGGTAGTAGATGTTTCCAAGCAGCGAAGGCTCCCTTTTGTACGGGTCACGTCCGTCGATGAGGATGCTGCCTTCCTGACATTTCTTGAGCCCGCAGAGCAGGGTGAGGAGTGTTGTCTTTCCCACTCCGTTCTCTCCGAGGAGTCCGTAAACCCGTCCTTCCTCCAGATTCATCGAGATGTTTTCAAGTACGGTCTCGTTGCCGTAGCTGAATTTGAGATTTCTGATTTCTATCATAGTAAAGAATGTTTATTTACTGTATTAGTGAATTAGTACACCGCAAAAGTAAGCAAGATTTTCATATCTCCAAACTTTTTTACAATTTTTTTATCTTTGCCGCGTGCAGAAAGGACAGACTATATGGGATCCTCTCAGAAAGAGGACAGTCGCCCTCACCCCTGAAGAACAGGTACGCCAATGGTTCATTACCGTGCTTGCGGGGGAGATGGCTGTTCCTATGCATATGATGATGAGTGAAGTGCCCATAAGTTGTCAGGGCAAGTGCTGGCGCGCGGACATACTGGTTTATGACAGGCGGCAGAAACCTCTTGCAGTGGTCGAGTGCAAGAGGCCCGAGGTGGAAATCGGCGCGGATGTGCTCGAACAGGCTGTCAGATATAATATGGTGCTGGATGTACGGCTCATCATTCTGACCAACGGCCGTTCCACGGTGATGGTCAGCCGCGGGAAGAAAGGGGTTTCCATTTTGGAACGGGTACCCTCTTATGAAGAAATGATGGAATTATGACTGTTACACAAGGATTCCTGGACGACAGGATTTTCAGCATAATATCGGATACTGCCGAACAGTTGGGCGTGCGTGCATTCGTCATCGGGGGATACGTGCGCGACTGCTTTCTGGGCAAGGACTCCAAGGACATAGACATAGTGGTCGAGGGCAGCGGGATAGCCCTTGCCGAGGCTGTGGGTTCAAAGCTCCACAGCCGCGTTTCGGTGTTCCGGAATTTCGGGACAGCCATGCTGCGCTACAGGGACAGGAAAACCGGGAAAGTGACGGAACTCGAGTTCGTGGGGGCAAGGAAGGAATCTTACAGGAGAGACTCCCGCAAGCCCATAGTCGAGGACGGCAGTCTCGAGGAGGACCAGATGCGCAGGGATTTTACCATCAACGCAATGGCCTTCAGCCTCCAGAAGGAGGATTTCGGAGCCCTTGTCGACCCCTTCGGCGGGATACGCGACCTTGCGGCGGGAATAATACGTACTCCTCTCGATCCGGACACCACATACAGCGACGATCCTCTCAGGATGATACGGGCCATACGTTTTGCCACACGTCTTTCCGAGCCCGGCCGTGAATTCACAATAGTTCCGGAATCCCTCGAGTCCATTCGCAGAAACAGGGAGAGGATGGAAATACTCTCCAGGGAGAGGATAGCCGAGGAACTGAACAAGATTCTTCTCTGCGACAGGCCTTCGAAGGGTTTCCGTCTGCTGGATGAGACCGGCCTTCTGGACTATGTCCTGCCACGGCTTTCGAGGCTCAAGGGAGTGGAGACCGTCGACGGGAAAGGCCACAAGGAGAATTTCTCACATACCCTGCAGGTGCTGGACAATGTTGCGGCGGCTGAAAAGGATGCCATAGCCAGGGGACTGCTGACGGACCACATCGTCGATGAAGAGGGCGACCGTACCGAAAGGAGGACGGCTCCTAATCTATGGCTGCGCTGGGCTGCGCTGCTGCACGACATCGCAAAACCCGACTGCAAGCGCTATGACCCGAAGACGGGATGGACCTTCCATGGTCACGAAGTGGTCGGGGCGAGATTGGTTCCGAAGATATTCCAGAACCTCAAGATGCCTCTGAACGAAAAGATGAAGTATGTTCAGAAACTGGTGGGACTGCATCTGAGGCCTATTGCCCTGGTTACCGACGAAGTTACCGATTCGGCGGTGAGGCGCCTTCTCTTCGATGCCGGAGACGATATCGACGACCTTATGCTCCTGTGCAATGCGGACATAACGTCCAAGAACCCGAAGAAGGTGGAGATGCTCCACGCAAATTTCGAACTGGTAAGGGCCAAACTCGTCGAGGTCGAAGCCAAGGATGCCATACGCAACTGGAAGAACCCCATCAGCGGTGATTATATCATGGAAGTGTTCGGGAAGGGACCTGGTCCATATATATCGACAATCAAGGACCATGTCAAGAATTCCATACTCGACGGTCTGATTCCGAACAGTTTCGAGGCGGCGGACAGGGCGATGAGGGAGAAAGCTGCGGAGATGGGACTGGAGCCGGTGGACAGGACTGGAGATGAGGCTGATCGATGATTTCATAAACTACATAGGAGGAATACGGAGATATTCCCCGCGGACGCTGGACATATACCGGCGTGCGCTCGAGGATTTCGCCAGTACCCTGGAATGCGGCGCTGATGAGGAACTCCCCGGTCTTTTCAGGCCTGCGCTCATCCGTTCATGGGAAGTGTCCCTTCTCGAAGTGAAGGGCCTTTCGCCGCGTACGGTCCACCTTTATATGTCAGTGCTCAGCAGTTTTTCCCGCTTTTTGGCTTCCAGGGAACTCCTTGACGGCAACCCGGTCGCTTCGGTGAAACGTCCGAGGCTTCCTTCGAGGCTTCCCGTATTCTACCGCCGGGAGGCGATGAAGGCATATCTGGAGTCCACGAAGATCTATGCCGACGGTACCGTGTTGCAACTGTACGCGGGATCCAGGCCCCTGGCGGAGGGACATGACGTGGGCATGAAGAAGTCCTACGAGGCTGTGCTCGGGCGTATGATAGTGTCTCTGCTCTATGCTACGGGACTGAGGCGTGCAGAACTTATATCCCTGAACATTTCATCTCTGGATTTCGCAAGAGCGACGCTCAGGGTTACGGGAAAGGGAGACAAGATGAGGGAAATTCCACTTCCCCCTGCGATTTGTGATGAAATTTCATTATATTTGAATGCAGTTGAGCTGATGGTGATGTCGGGAAGGAAGCCGGACAGTCCCTTGCTCGTGACTCCGTCGGGAAAGAGGCTCTACCCGTCCTATGTCGCGAAGGCTGTTTCGAAGGAACTGTCGGGCGTCGAGGGCATAAAGGGACGCAAGTCCCCTCACGTTCTCAGGCATACACTGGCGACGGAGCTCCTGGAGGATGGCACTGACCTGAACTCCATAAAGGAACTGCTGGGCCACAGTTCCCTGGCGGCGACGCAGGTGTACACCCACAATTCCATAGCGCAGCTGAAGTCTATTTATGAAACCGCCCATCCAAGGGCTAAAAAAGGAGGTAAAGATGGAGATTAAGATCCAGTCAGTCAAGTTTGACGCAGACCAGAAGCTCATTGATTTCGTGGAGAAGAAGTTCTCGAAACTGGAGAGGTTCCATGACGGCATCACATCGGTTGAGGTGGTGCTTTCCCTGCTGAATGACAATCTGAACAAGAACGTCAAGCTCATCGTCGGGGTACCCGGCAACACTGCCGTGGTGGAGCGCAAGGGCAAGACTTTCGAGGACGCGGTCAACGAGGCCGCCGATATCATGAAGGAGAAGTTGACCAGAATCAAGGAAAAGCAGGCTGAGTAGCAGATGGCAAAAGGCTTCGCTGATACCGATAAGCTTTGTCGCTCCCTTGTGGCTGATGCCCGCAAGGGGGCGTTCAAGTATGTATATCTCCTTATGGGAGAGGAGCCCTTCTATGTGGATATGGTATGCAATGCCGTGCTGGAGAATTGCATTGATGAGTCGGAGAAGGACTTCAACGAAATTGTATGCTATGGAGCGGACGTGAATGCCGATGCTGTCATAACTGCAGCCAGACGTTATCCCATGTTTGCCCAAAGGCAGCTCGTAGTGGTCAAGGAGGCGCAGATGATGAAGGACCTCGAGGAACTCGCGGTCTATTGCCAGAACCCTCTCGAATCAACTGTGCTTGTCATCTGCATGATGGGCGCGAAGGCTGACAAGCGCAGGAATCTTTATAAGGCGGTTCAGAAGAACGGCGTTGTTGTAGAGTCTGCGGCCCTCAGGGATTATGAGATCGACCGATGGATATCCTCCTTCTTCAGGGACAAGGGGCTGGATATTGCCCCGGACGCGGCGGCGCTTCTCGCGGAATCCGTTGGCACCGACCTCTCGAGGATTGCGGCCGAAACAGGGAAAATGCTCAGAAATCTTCCGGAAGGCACGTCCAGGGTGACGGTCGAGGATGTGGAAAGGAATATCGGAGTGAGCCGTCAGTACAGCATTTTCGAACTTAACGCCCTTCTTTCTGCAAAGGATGCGAAAAGGGCGCTGAAGACGGCTGCGTACATAGGTGCGGCCCCGAAGTTCGCGATGCCTATGGCAGTGAGCGCGATATATGCCCATTTCAACAGGATACTCCGCTACAGTGCCTTCCTTGCTGCAAATCCCCGGGCCGACAGTACCGCGAGGGCGGCGGCCATAGGGGTCAATCCGTATTTTCTCCGCGAATATGACGGCGCCGTGAGAAACTATCCCCTCAACAGATGCATGGCGATAATCGCGTTGCTCAAGGAGTACGATTACAAGGGCAAGGGTGGAGATGCCGGGGAGGCATCACCGGGAGACCTTCTTGTAGAACTCGTGGCGAGAATTCTCAACTGACGTTCAGGAATCGGGTGATCTTGTAGTTTATCGACGGATTCTGCGTCTATATGGTTGTGCGGATTTCAAGGACGCGGCAGTTTTTCTGAAAATCATCAATTATCTGACAATATATGAAC
The DNA here is from genome assembly GCA_016293535.1 of Bacteroidales bacterium. Lineage (GTDB taxonomy): Bacteria > Bacteroidota > Bacteroidia > Bacteroidales > UBA932 > Cryptobacteroides. The sequence continues at coordinate 23,168 of JAEDEB010000016.1, forward strand.
ATTATCGAATGCAGGGACATAAGTAAGAGTTTCGGCGAGAAGGTCGCCCTCGATCATGTGTCCGTGGACGTGCCTGAGGGCAGCATTTTCGGTCTTCTCGGCCCGAACGGAGCCGGCAAGACCACGCTGATCAGGATTATCAACAGAATTACCATACCAACAGGCGGTACGGTCTTCTTCAACGGTGCTCCCATTACTCAGAGGGATGTCGAGAAGATAGGATATCTTCCGGAGGAAAGGGGACTTTACCGCAAGATGAAGGTCGGTGACCAGGCTATGTATCTTGCGAGACTCAAGGGCATGAGTGCGGCCGATGCATCTTCCGAACTCAAGAAATGGTTCGTGAAGTTCGGTATCGAGAGCTGGTGGAACAAGAAGGTAGAGGAACTCTCCAAGGGCATGGCCCAGAAGATACAGTTCATCACCACAGTGGTCCACAGACCGAAACTCCTCATACTCGACGAGCCTTTCTCGGGCTTCGATCCTGTCAATACCCAGCTTATCAGGGAGGAGATACTCCGGCTCAAGGACGATGGCGCCACGATAATGCTCTCGACCCACAATATGGAATCCGTCGAGGAACTGTGCGACAATATCGCGCTTTTCAACAAGTCCCACGTAGTGCTTTCCGGCGGCGTTGAGGACATCAGGAGGGAATACGGCAACAACAATATCGAGATAGGTTACACGGACGCTGAAGGAACCCATCTTGATGTGGTCCCTGCAGGCGAAAGCGCCAACGGGGTTCTCAAGGAATACATGGAGAGGGGAGCCCGGATATGCTCCTGCCGCGAGCTGATGCCGCGTATGAACGACATATTCATCAAACTTGTCAAGGAGGACTGACCATGAACCTGCGTACCATAGGAATAGTTATAAACCGCGAGTACATGACCCGCGTGAAGAAGAAGTCTTTTCTTGTGACCACTTTCCTCGTACCTGTGCTGTTCGCGCTTCTCTGCTGCGTGCCGGTGCTCATCCTGACCCTCTCAAGCGGAAAGGACAAGCATATCGCATATGTGGACGAGTCCGGATATGTTTCGGGAAAACTCAACGATACTGGAAAACTCTTCTTCGAGGACTTTACCGGACATCTTACCGCTGACGAACTCAGGAAACAGATGACCAATCTGGATTTCGACGGAATCGTGACCATACTGCCCAAGGCTGAAGGAAAGAAAGCCGACGTGGAAGTAGTTACATATTCAGTAAAGCCTGTGAGCATTGAGGTCAAGGAGGAACTCCTGCATCAGGTCAATGCTGCCGTGGAGGATTACCGCCTGTCCCAGTATGAAATCGAGGGACTGAAGGAGATACTGGACGAGGTCAAGCCGGATGTCCAGATAGTTACATACACCGTAGATGAGGAAGGACAGGAAAAGGAATCCTCTTCTGAGGTTTATATGTTCATATCGATGATTCTCGCGATAATCATCTACATGTTCGTCACGATGTTCGCCGCAATGGTGATGCAGAGTGTGATTGAAGAGAAATCCAGCCGTGTCGTCGAGGTGCTCGTCAGCTCTGTCAATGCCATAGATCTCATGATAGGCAAGATTGTGGGAGTCGCTATGGTGGCCCTCACGCAGTTCCTGCTCTGGGTGGTGCTGACTTTTGTCCTTGTTGGCGGAATCAATACGGTTGCAGGCCTCGACAAACTTGTCGGCAACAATCCTGAGGCAGTAGCCCAGATGGCTTCCATGGCATCTGCAGGGACAGGCGACGCGGGAATGCTTGACCAGGCGACCGCGGCAATGGCTGCAAGCGGAGAACACGGCGAGATGGTCGCCGTACTCGAGACTTTGAGGAACCTTGACTATACCCAGCTTCTTGTTTCATTCGTGCTCTTCTTCATTCTGGGATATCTGCTCTATGCCTCGCTCTTTGCGGCAATAGGCTCTGCAGTGGACAATGAGGCTGATACCCAGCAGCTCCAGCTGCCCCTTACAGTCCCGCTGATGCTCGGCTTCTTCGTGGGACTCTATGCCTTCAATTCGCCTGACAGCCAGCTGGTATGGTGGTGTTCCATGATTCCTTTCACCTCGCCTATAGTGATGCTGGCAAGGATTCCTTTCGGAGTGGCTTCGTGGGAGATTGCCCTTTCGCTCGGCATACTTTTCCTGACCTTCCTCGGCTGTGCCTGGGTTTCTGCAAAGATTTACAGGATAGGAATTCTGATGTTTGGAAAGAAATCCACTTTCAAGGACCTGTGGAAGTGGCTCAAGATGAAATAGTGCACAAAATGAAGAAATTAATTGTTCTCGCCGCCCTGCTTGCCCCGCTGTTGTGTGGGGCGCAGCAGGTGGAATGGTCCAGAACCCGGATGGACGGGTCCAGGACAGGATGTTCCGCTCCAGGGGCCGATAACGTTGTTGAGTCACTGGGCTCAGTCAGGGGAAGACGCTACTTTGCGCCTGACGGTAAGATCTACAGGGGAGGGACAGTCACCGCGACAGCTGTGGAAGTGCTCGCGGCACAGCCGGCGATGGCCGACGTGAAGACCCCGGTAGGCTTCTGCCCTGAAGGTATGAACAGGCGTGATCTGTATGATTTTGCGACAGACATACTGATGGACGTCAGCTACGGCCTTTTCGGCAAAGGAGCTGATATCGCCATTCTGAACTCAGGCGGTATCAGGGCGGACATGCCGAAGGGGGAAGTCCTCAAGGATGATATGCTTGCAATTTTCCCTTTCCACAACAAGGTCGTCCTCGTCCAGCTCAAGGGACAGGACCTGCTTGCCACGGTAGAAAGGGTGTTCGGCCGCAGGCCCCAGCCTTTCTCCGGAGTCGAACTGACATACAGGGACGGTGCTCTGGCCTCGGTGACGATGAAAGGAAAGGAAATAGACCCCGAGGCGACGTATTACCTCTGTACCGTGGATTTTCTGCTCGGCGGGGGTGACAGGATGCGTCTTGCCACGGGGGCACAGGATATAAAGTATTCGGAACTTGACGTGATAGACGTGGTCCTCGAACACATGGCCCGTGAAAAGGCCGCCGGCCGTAACATCGAAGCTGTCAGGGATGGCCGCCTGACTATGGAAGGGGAGGGCCTCGAAAGATGAAAAGTTCTTCTATGACAAGGAAATGCTTCTGTGTTCTGCTGTGCATGGCTGCTCTTGCATCAGGCAGTGACGCACAGGCGCGACGCAGGGTTGTTGTTCTGCATACGAACGATACCCACAGCCATATAGACCCTCTCAGGACGGATGGCAGTCTTGGTGTGATTGAACGCGCAGCTTATGTGGACAGCGTGATTGCCGCTGACGGGAAGAGAAATGTGCTTTATCTGGATGCCGGAGATTTCGACCAGGGATCCTCATACTTCAATGTGCTCAACGGGGACCTGGAAGCAAGGCTGCTCAGGACTATGGGCCTTGATGCGGTGGCTCTCGGAAACCACGAATTCGACAACGGGATAGATGAACTCGCCCGCAGACTGAGGATATATTCCGGCGTGACCCTATGTGCCAATTACGACTTCGGCGGGACACCGCTGGAGAAACTTGTCAAACCTTGCGCCGTGTTCAGGAGAGGAGGTTACAGGATAGGTGTGATAGGGCTGCTGACCGATGTGAGCAAGGTGGTTGCCGAACCGGTGGCAAAACAGCTGAACTACCTTGATCCCGTGGAAATTACAGAAAAGTACGTATCCTATCTGAGGGACAGGAAGCGCTGCGACATAGTGCTTGTGCTTTCCCACCTGGGCTTTGACGCGGACTGCCATCTGGCCAGGAACAGCCGGGGCATTACCGCCATTGTGGGAGGCCATAGCCATACCGATCTCTCAAAGCCGGCAGTCACTGCAGATCTTGACGGCAAGCCGGTGACCGTTGTGACGGCGCACTGCTGGGGTTCGGTTGTGGGACGCCTGGAAATATTCGATTAGAGTATATTGAGGCTCTGTTCCTTGATTTTTTCCAGCTCGTCCTTCATTGAAGTGACGAGCTTTTGTATTTCAGTGTGGTTGGCCTTGGAACCGGTGGTGTTGATTTCTCGTCCCATTTCCTGGGCAATGAAGCCGAGCTTTCTGCCCGGGAGAGGGTCGTGCTCAAGGGTTTCGATGAAATATGAGCAGTGCTGGCGCAGACGTACGCGTTCCTCGTTGATGTCAAGTTTCTCGAGATAGAAAATCATTTCCTGCTCCAGTCTCTGAGGGTCGCACTGGATTTTCAATTCCTCGAACTTGGAGAGTATCCTTTCACGTATGGCTTCGGTGCGTTCCGTTTCGTATTTCTCTATTTCATGCGAGATGGCAAGTATCCTGGACACCTTCTCGCTCACGTCGGCAACGAGAACCTTGCCTTCCCTTTCTCTGAAACTGTTGATATCATCCAGGGCTCTGTCTATCGCGCTTTCCACAATCGGCCAGTTCTCATCTGTGATGATGTCCTGCTTTCTTGTGTCCACAACATCAGGCATACGGAGCACGGTGTCCATCAGGGAACCGTCGACAGCGGCCTGCCCGTCCATCTGATGGGCGTTTCCGCGTTCGGCCGCAATCGCGCCCGCAAGTCTTTCAATCTGTCTGTAGTATTCCATGGCCAGTTCGACATTGATGGCCTTCGCGCTTCCCGCTTCGTTGGGTTCCCAAATGACATAGAGGTCTATGGTTCCTCTCTTGAGGCTGTCGGCAAGCTTGCGGCGTACCGCCAGTTCCCTGTCCCTCGGAAGGAGAGGTGACTTTACGTTGACATCCGCGTTCTTTCCGTTGAGTGTCCTTATTTCGATTGTGAGTTTTCCGTTTTCAAGAATTGCCTCGGCCTTGCCGTAGCCTGTCATTGATTTTGCCATTGTCTGTTATGCTGTTTCGTTTCAGCCATGCAAAATTACTACTTTTTTTTGTGTATCTTTGCCAAGATATTTATGTCTTTTGAAATGGAAGAAAAGAATCTGGCGGCAGAAGAGCCGAAAAAACTCAATTTCCTTGAGGAAATCATAGAAGATGACCTTGCGTCCGGCAAGTATGAATCCATACTCACGCGTTTCCCTCCGGAGCCGAACGGCTACCTCCATCTCGGACACGCGAAGAGCCTGTGCATCAATTTCGGTCTTGCCCAGAAATATGGCGGAAAGACCAATCTCCGTTATGACGACACCAATCCTACCAAGGAGGATACGGAGTATGTCGATGCAATAAAGGAGGACATCAAGTGGCTCGGATTCGAATGGGAGAAGGAGTGTTATGCATCAGACTACTTCGACCAGCTTTATGAGTGGGCCGAGCAGATGATAATGAAGGGGCAGGCTTATGTGGATGACCAGACTCAGGAGCAGATGCGTGAGAACAGGGGCACTGTCGACTCCCCGGGCAAGGACAGCCCGTGGCGCAACCGCAGCGTCGAGGAGAATCTGACTCTCTTCCGCGAGATGAAGGCGGGCAAGTACGCCGACGGAGAGAAGGTGCTCCGCGCGAAGATTGACATGGCCCATCCGAACATGATGTTCCGCGACCCTATTCTCTACAGGATCAAACATGCGCACCACCACCGTACCGGGAACAAATGGTGCATATATCCTATGTATGACTATACCCACGGACAGTGCGACTCCATAGAGCACATTACCCATTCCATATGCACGCTCGAATTTGACGTGCACCGTCCGCTCTACGACTGGTTCATCAAAACTCTTGAGATATTCCCTAGCCATCAGTATGAATTCGCGAGGCTGAATCTTACCTATACCCTCATGAGCAAGAGAAAGCTTCTCGAGCTGGTACAGAAGGGGATAGTTTCCGGCTGGGACGACCCTCGCATGCCTACCCTCTGCGGTGTGCGCCGTCGCGGGTACACTCCTCAGGCTCTCAAGCTCTTCTGCGACAAGATAGGTGTCAGCAAGAGGGATCAGCTCATAGATATCCAGATGCTCGAATGGTGCGTGCGCCAGGATCTCAATGAGCGTTCCAACAGATATATGGTGGTTTCGGACGACCCTGTCAGGGTTACCCTGACCAACTGGCCGGAAGGCAAGGTGGAGTGGTTCGACTGTCCTCTCAACCCGGCGGATCCGGAGGGCGCCTCAAGGAAGGTTCCGTTTACAGGCAAACTGCTCATAGACAGGGCAGACTTCATGGAGGATGCTCCAAAGAAGTATTTCCGTCTCAAGCCTGACGGAGAAGTGCGTCTCAAGTATACCTACATCATCAAGTGTGAGGAAGTGGTCAAGGATGCCGACGGAAAGGTAGTCGAACTCAGGTGCAGCTATGATCCTTCAACCCGTCCGGGAGGCGGAGAATGGCGCTCTGTAAAGGGTACTATACATTGGGTCTCCGAGGAATTTGCCCGGGAGGTCGCTCTCAGGCTGTATGACCGTCTGTTCACGCTTGCGGACATGAGCCAGGTGCCTGAGGACAGGGACTACAAGGACTTCCTCAATCCTGATTCCCTCGTAAACGCAATAGGATATGCCGAGCCGGCCCTGCTCGAAGACAGGAGCGGTATCGCTGTGCAGTTCGAGAGGGTAGGTTACTTCTTCCTGGACAAGGACAGCACTGAAGAACGTCCTGTATTCAACAAGACCACCGCTCTGAAGGATTCGTTCAAATTCTAGATTTTCGGAAATGGCTCGCAGTCGCCTGGATAGGAAGGGCCTGTCCCTTGCCGGCAAACTTATATTCAGTCTATGTACCATCGCGTCCGTGCTGCTCGCTACGGCGGTGATGTCCATTCTCGAATACAGGAGAATGAGCGACTATGTCACTGAGGAAATCGGCATGAACATAGGGTGCATCAATGCATCCCGCTCCCTTTCGGAACTTGTTGACGGATACGGACACGACATACTTCTGGCCGTCGGCTCCGCGGATTCCCTCTCTGCCGGCACGGCGAATGAGGTGCTACTCAGGGAGAAGGACTGCAGGGAAGCGTTTTCTGCTCTGCTGTCTCTCGAAACCGAAGAGAGCATGGACAGTCTTAAGGCATCTTTCGAATCCTATATCCGGACTGCCGGAGAATTGCCTTCCGTGCTCGAGTCGGGAAGAAAAGCGGCTATGGGCTGGTTCTTCGGAACACTCAGGCCATGCTACTCCGAGTTCAACCGCCTTGTCGTGGCCTATGACAGTCTTGTCCATGAAAGGCTTATGATAAAGGCTGATGAGTTTGATCTTGGTTTCTACCGCAGCCTTGTGCCCGTGATTGTCTCGGTTATTGCAGGCCTGCTTCTCATAACCCTTCTTCTATTCTTCCTTTTATCCTTTTATGTCAAACCTCTGTACAGGATGCTCGGCAATATGGAAGACTATATCAGTCACGGGAAGAAGTACACTTACGATTTCGAGGGAGACGACCAGCTCCGCCAGCTCAATGCGCGGATAACCGAGGTCGTGGACGAGAATGTGGAGTTCAAGAGGAGAGTCAAGCTGCTTAAGGAAGAGAAACTCAGGGAAGAGAGCTAGATGGGACGCAGCGCTTTCCTATATGCCGGCTTCCTCAAGAATCTGGGTTTTGACCCGACTTCCTGCCAGGACCGCTTCTTCAGGGAGTTTTCCGAGTTCGTGACCTCGGATGAGGATCTTATGGTCATCAACGGTTATGCGGGAACAGGAAAGACCACGGCTCTTGCCTGCGTAATCAGGACCCTCGACTTCTACAGAATCAACTGCGTTCTGCTTGCCCCGACCGGGCGCGCGGCAAAGGTGCTGTCCGCTTTCGCCGGCCGCCCTGCCTTCACTGTACACAAGAGCATCTACAGACAGAAATCTTTCGGAGCCGACGGCTTCGGGGAATTCAGCCTTGCTCCCAACGAGATGAAGGACACCCTATTCATCGTGGATGAGGCATCCCTGGTTGGCGTCGATTCCCAGGGACAGTCCACAGCCTCCTTCGGTTCGGGAAACCTTCTGGAGGACCTTGTGACCTTTGTCCGCAGCGGAAGAGGATGCAAGATGGTTCTTTGCGGCGATGCTGCCCAGCTGCCGCCGGTGGGACAGGAACTGAGTCTTGCTCTCAACCACGATTATATGGTGATGCTCGGGGCGACGAGATTCGTTTCGCTTCAGACTGTGGTCCGTCAGAAGGGAGAGTCGGGCATACTTTGGAATGCGACGCGTCTCAGGGAAATGATAATGGCCGGACATGACGATCTTTTCGATTTCATCCCTTCGGACGAAACGGTTCCGCTGTCGCAGCTCGGACTCAGGGCAGAAGGCTTCCCGGATGTGGAGAGGATAGGCGGGGGAGAACTCATTGAGACGCTGACTGATGCCTTGGACCGTTACGGGGATGACGAAACCGTGGTCCTGTGCCGCTCCAACAGGAGGGCGAACCGTTATAATGCCGGCATACGCGCATCGGTACAGTTCAAGGAGGAAAGACTCGTGCGGGGTGACAAGTTGATGATAGTCAAGAACTGCTATCAGTTCATAGAAAGTCTCGAGGGCCTGGACTATCTTGCAAACGGTGACATAGCCGAACTTGTCAGGATTTCGCGCTATGAGGAAAGATACGGGCTCCATTTTGCCGAGGCGAGACTGTCCCTCCCGGACTACGGCGGACAGGAATTCGTGGCCAAAGTCATACTCGATACGCTCGATTCCGAGAGTCCGTCACTGACCTATGACCAGCAGAACGCCCTCTACCTTGGCGTGAATGCGGATTATGCTCATATCAAGAACAAGAGGAAAAGATATTCGGCGGTACGCGAGGACCATTATTTCAATGCTCTCCAGCTCAAGTATGCAAATGCCATTACCTGCCACAAGTCACAGGGCGGCCAGTGGAAATGCGTATTCGTCGACAATCCGTTTTGGCAGGACGATCTCCAGGCGGAGGACCTCAAATGGCTTTACACTGCCATCACGCGAGCTGTTGAAAAAGTATATCTGGTAAATTTCAAGGATGAAAACTTTGCCTGAGTTATGATAATTGGAATGATGAAGTACAAGTCAATTGCGATGCTGCTCGCCGTAGCGGCTGCGCTCGCTTCCACAGCTGAGGCGTTCGCTCAGAAGTACAACAGCTTGCCGGTGGACTGGAAATGGACGCAAGGAGGGGAATGCATATTCAGCTATGACGGAAGTTTTGCAGACGGGGAAGCTTTCTCGTGGAATCCCCGCAAGGCTGTCCGCACTGACGGCGTCAAGGCTCCGGAGAAGTTTGCCGACTTTCCGATCAGACCGGAAGCTGCGGTCAATATGACTTTTTCTCCGGACAGCAGCGCAATCGCATTCACCCGGAACAATGACCTTTATGTGGTCGATATCGCGAGCGGACTCGAGACCCGGCTGACCTTCGACGGTACCGATCTCATACTCAACGGCTATGCAAGCTGGGTCTATTATGAGGAGATCTTCGGCCGTCAGAGCCGCTACCGCGCTTTCTGGTGGGCTCCTGACAGCCGGCATATAGCCTACTACCGCTTCGACAACAGCGAAGTTACTCTCTTCCCCATATTCTCGCCTTTCGGCACTGCGGGCACTCTCAACAATACCCGTTATCCGAAGGCCGGGGAGGCAAACCCGAAGGTCAGGATTGCCATTGCGGACCTTGAAAGCGGAAAAACTGTCATCTCGGATTTCGATGAGGATGAGGACCAGTATTTCGGAACTCCTTTCTGGGGCCCTGACAGCAGGGAATTCTTCGTTCCGCGAATGCCTCGCCTCCAGCAGGACCTTGATCTCTATGCTGTAAGCGTGGACGACGGAAGCAGGAAGCACATATACCATGAGCATTACCCTACCTGGCTCGATTGGATAAGCGACGTGATCTTTACTTCCGAAGGACTGTATATGTCACGCTGCTTCGAGACGGGATGGCAACAGATCTATTTCCTCTCCTACGACGGTTCGCAGTTCCGCAGGCTCAGTGACGGGCCGAACTGGGACATAGCGCTCGTGAGTGTAGATGAGAGCAAGGGCGATATCTATTTCACCGCCCGCAGGGATGCAACTGTGCGCAGAACCTTCTACAAACTTGACCGCAAAGGCAGGATTACTGCTCTCACCGATCCGGCTTTCTATGCCTCCAATATAAAAATGTCCCCGGACGGGAAGTACTTCACTGCGATGTATTCGAACTCGTCCACTCCGACGAAAGTGGCGGTCTTCGATATGGCTGCCGTATGCTCGAAGAATGCTCAGAAGGCGGCTGCGGCCAGGCTGGGAACCGTCGTTGCGGACTATGCCGGTCCGGATTTCGACGCATCGGCCTATGCACTCCCGGAAATCGTGACAATGACCACGGACGACGGCTACGTGCTCCCGGCTATGGTGACGTGGCCTGTGAACATGGACCCGTCGAAGAAATATCCGGTCCATTTCGAAGTCTATGGCGGCCCGGATACTCCATACGTACGCGATTATTGGAGGACCCCGAACGCCGAAAACCAGTGGTGGTCAGAGAACGGAATCATACATATAGTCTGCGATCCGCGCTCTGCCGGTCATTGCGGAAAGGCGGGCGAGGATATGGCATACAGGCAGATTTCAGTTGTTGAGGTGGAAGATTACAAGGCCTGGGCCGCATGGATGGCATCGAAGGACTGCGTTGACGCTTCGCGTATGGGCGTCGAGGGCTTCTCTTTCGGAGGAACATCCACGGTTATGCTCCTTGCAAAGGCCCCTGAATGTTTCTGCTGCGGAATTGCAGGTGGAGGGGTTTACGATTTCAGACTTTACGATACCCATTATACGGAGCGTTTCATGGATACTCCTCAGAACAATCCTGACGGCTATGACCTGGCCTGCTGCCTGAAATACGTCAAGGATATAGACGACAGCCGGGTGACGCTGAGGCTGACTCACGGAACGGGTGACGACAATGTCCACTTCCAGAATACGCTTCTGCTGGTGGATGAACTCCAGAAGCAGGGAAAGCATTTTGAACTGATGATATATCCCGACGGAATGCACGGATACAGGGGATATCAGCACAGCCATGACGTCAGCGACGCCCACGATTTCTGGCTCAGGAATCTCAAACGCTGATTATCCTTGTGGTGGTGACAAGCAGTTTCTCTCCTGAAGCGTCACAACGGAATGCAAAGATGTGGGCGGTGCCTCCCGAGGCGCAGCCCATCTTCTTTCTCAACTGTTCTGAACTCATCTGGAGATTCCTTGCTGTGACTTCGCAATGTGGGTTGAGCTTTCCGGCCTCCCTTATGGTTCGGTTGTTCAGTATCTCCACCCTGTCGATGCTGAACCATTTCCCGAGTCCGGCGAGGGAAGGGTGAATCTCGTCACAGAAATACAGATGTGTGGAACTTCCTGCCTTGTACATGCCCTCAAGGCTCCCGGTAAGCCTGAAGGCTCCGGACTTGAGCAGGGCCTTTCCCGGTTCGAAGAGCAGTTTGTGGGACGGTACCCCGGGACGGGGACTTGCGGCTGCCTCCTCGCTCGGAAGAAAACTGAACACGCTGCCCTTCTCCACCACACTTATCCTGTACTCGAGGTGTTCCTTCCTGTCCATCAGGACCAGCAGTTCCTTGCATTCTCCGCCGGAACCGCTTACTATCACATCAGACACGTGATTCCCGAGCTCTGCGGCAGCAAGGCTTATGTCCGCCATAGGGGAAAGTTTCATCATTACTCTCGGAGCGGCCAGGAGCAGTTCTTCCTTCAGTTTCAGTACATCGGGGCTGCAGTCTTCCAGACGGAAAACCTTCCTGCCGCTTCCGGAGCGTCTTGCAGGATCCAGAAATATGAGATCGGGCCTGAAATCTCCGAGTATGCCGGCTATGCTTCCGGGAAGGGTTTCGGCATTGCTGAAACGGACGTTGTCGACTCCGAGGGCAGCGAAATTATGCCTTGCCGCGTCCACGAGGGACGGGTTCATTTCGTTGTAGAGCACTTCCCCGCATACTCCGGCAAATGCCCAGCTGTCCACTCCGAGCCCTCCGGTGAGGTCTGCCACCCTGCGGCAACCCAGCTCCGATACGGTCCTGGCCTTTGTCATCGCAGTCTCTTCGGAACTGCATTGTTCAGTCGAAAGGCTTCCCGGAATCACCAGACTTTCCGCCTCTGACCAGGAGGGTACCTTGGCGAGGACTTTTTTCAGTCCCTCGCCGGAAACTTCCCTCAATATGTCCGCAAATGATGCCTTCATAGGATTGCAAAGATAGGCCGTTTTTTGCTATCTTTGCGGAGTTGGACAATAAACATTCTATCCTGATATGGCAGATTATATGGAAACCGTACAGAGCTGGCTTGACGGTAATTACGACCAGCAGACAAAGGATGAGGTGATGAGATTGCGCGATACCGACCCCAAGGGCCTCGAGGATGCTTTCTACCGCAGGCTGGAGTTCGGAACGGGAGGCCTTCGCGGCAAGATGGGTGTTGGTACCAACAGGATGAACAAATATACCGTCGGTATGGCAACCCAGGGACTTGCGAACTACATACGCAAGCACTGCGCCGGGGATGACGTCAAGGTATGCATATCCTATGACAGCCGCAACAACAGCAGGCTTTTCGCCGGAATAACCGCAGATGTCCTTGCAGCCAACGGAATCCACGTGTATATCTTCGACGACATCCGCCCTACTCCGGAACTGAGCTATTCCATACGCAGGCAGGGCGCCACTGCGGGAGTCATGGTCACTGCATCCCACAATCCGAAGGAATACAACGGATACAAGGTATTCTGGTCCGATGGAGGACAGATCACTGCTCCTGTGGACAAGGATATCGTTGCCGAGGTCAACGCCATAGGAGACCCTTCTGAGGTAAGGTTCGACCCTGCCGCTTCCGAGGCTCCCGGATCGGTCGAGTATATGGGAAGGGAGATGGACGAGGCCTATCTCAAGGATATTCTGTCACTTACATTGTCGCCGGAGTCGGTCGCAAGGCATACCGACATAAAGATGGTTTACACACCTCTCCACGGTACGGGAGTACGCATTGCCCGCGAGGCTGTAGAGCGTCTGGGTTTCAGGAATGTTTATCACGTGCCGCAGCAGGATGTCATAGACGGCGACTTCCCTACAGTCAAGTCCCCGAACCCGGAGGAGACAGCAGCGATGAAGATGGCTCTCGAGGTGGCAGAGGAGAAGGGAGCGGAAATTGTGCTCGCCACAGACCCGGACGCCGACAGGATGGGCATGGCCATTCGCGACGACAAGGGCAGCCTGGTGCTCATGAACGGCAACCAGACTGCATCCATCCTTACCTATTACATACTCACCCGCTGGAAGGAGCTGGGCAGGCTTGACGGAAATCAGTACATAGTCAAGACCATAGTCACGACCGAACTTCTCCCTGCCATTGCGGAGTGTTTCGGAGTCAAGACCTATGATGTGCTTACCGGCTTCAAGTACATAGCCGAAGTCGTGAAGAGAAACGAGGGCAAGGCCACTTTCGTCTGCGGAGGCGAGGAAAGCTACGGCTTCAACGTGGGCGAGTTCGTGCGCGACAAGGATGCTCCCGTAGCCTGCGCAATGGTTGCAGAATGCGCCGCGTGGTGTGCCGATCAGGGTATGACTCTCTACGGACTCCTGCAGAAAATCTATGCCGAGTGCGGTTATTTCAAGGAGCAGATGAAGTATATAGTGCGTGAAGGCAAGGAGGGAGCTGAGGAAATTGCTGAGATGATGAACTCCTTCCGCACCAATCCTCCTGCATCGATAGGCGGAAGCCCTCTCGCCTGTGTCAAGGATTACAACGAGCCTGAGAAGACAGGTCTTCCGAAGTCCAATGTGCTCCAGTTCTTCAGCAAGGACGGCGACGTCGTGACGGTACGTCCTTCAGGAACCGAACCGAAGATCAAGTTCTACTTCGGCGCAAAGGGCGCTGATGCCGATGCCAAGATAGAGGCTCTCAGGGAACAGTTCATCAGATGATGAATCTTCCGGAAAGATTTACCTACCCGTTTGCATATGCTCCGCATCCTCTGGTAAGGGAGGCTGCGGAGCAATTGATTGATGCCGTTTCTTCGTCCGATGAGCTAAGAAGCCTCTTTTCGGAGGGCAAGATGCTCGGCGTTCTGATAGCGGAGGACCCGGAGGGACGGAGAATAGTCCTGAATGCCTTTTCAGGACTTGCCGGAGGACGTTCTTCAATACCGGGATTTGTTCCGCCAATATTCGACATAGCTGATCCGGACGGAATTTTCCGCAAGGGAGAAAAGGAAATCGAACAGCTTTCGGCGATGATTCCGCATGCTGAAGGGGAAAGTCTCAGGAGTGAGTTGTCAGCTAGGAGAAAGTTCCTTTCCGAGGAACTTCAGCGCAAGCTCTTTTCCAGCTATCAGGTGTCGAACGCAAGAGGGGAGAGCAGTACTGTTCTGGAGATATTCTCCCGCAAGGGCAAGGTGCCTCCCGGCGGAACAGGCGACTGCGCTCTTCCTAAACTTCTTCAGGAGGCTTACCGCCGCGGTCTGAGACCAAGGGCTTCGGGTGAGTTCTGGTACGGCGCTTCCTGCGGGGGTGAGGTCAGGAAGCAGGGCTGTTTCTATCCGGCCTGCACGGGGAAATGCGGTCCTCTTCTGGAATTTATGCTTCAGGGGCTTGAGACTGATCCGAATCCTATGGAGGCTGAGGTTGGCTCTGCTCCCGTAATTGTATTCGAGGATGATTGGATAGTTGTAGCCGACAAGCCGGCGGGAATGCTGTCTGTGCCGGGTGGGATCGAGGCTGATTCGCTCCTGGTTTGGCTCCAACGCAGGGAAAGGGAAAAGGGAAGCGGAGTGAAGATATACTCCTGTCACCGGCTCGATATGGACACCTCCGGCGTAATGGTATTTGCCAAGTCTCTTACGTCTCAGGCCATGATACAGAGGCAGTTCGAGAACAGGGAGGTAGAGAAGAGCTATGTTGCCCTGCTCAGTTGTTCGGAGAATGCCGCCCATCTTCCGCCCAAAGGCTGCGTCGATCTTCCTATTGCCGCGGATTATTATGACAGGCCGAGGCAGATAGTGGATCCGGATTCCGGCAAACCTGCCCTTACCGCCTATGAGGTTCTGTCTGTCAATGCGAAGGGGGAGACTCTCGTCCGTTTCATACCCCGTACGGGAAGAACCCATCAGTTGAGAGTACATTCCGCCCATGTCATGGGCCTTGGCCGTCCGATAGTGGGGGACAGGCTCTACGGGGGTGCGGATTTTCCTTCGTCAAGGCTCCATCTCCATGCGGAAAGCCTCAGTTTCATCCATCCCCAGACGGGGAAACGGGTTAAGTTCAGCAGCCGTCCGAATTTCTAGGCCTTCTCCAAAAGGGTCGGCCTCTTCTTTTTTTATGAGCGGAGCTCCGCAGCGGCAGCAGCTTGCCTCTGAGAGGACTCCGCTCACTTCGTTCGCTCCGGCCCCTTCCACCGTTTC
>JAEDEB010000017.1 GCA_016293535.1 Bacteroidales bacterium
ATGGTCGAGATGCAGGGCCTTCACGATTTCCACGAGGGAACCTGGGTGTACAAGTACAACGGAAAGTATTATCTCGTATATCCGGACAACTATGTAGAGAACGGGGTCCAGCTCAACCGCATGCACTATGCGATGTCCGACAACCCGCTCGGCCCTTGGGACTACAAGGGCATATTCCTCGAGAGGACTGACTGCGACACCATGCACGGCTCCGTAGTCGAGTTCAAGGGCCAGTGGTACGTATTCTACCACGGATGCCAGATCTCCCAGATGGGCAATCTCCGCTCCATCTGCGTGGACAGGCTCTACTACAACCCGGACGGCACAATAAAGCTCGTAGAGCAGAGGGGTCACTGCAATCTTCCGCGTAAATGACGGATTCCGCCTGAACGATAATTCAACCGATAAAACTCAAAATCATGAACAGATATCTGAATATGCTCGCGGCTCTCGCAGTTGTGTCTGTCCCTTTCTCCTGCGGAAATATCGACGATGATATTCCTGACCGCATCGAGGAGGAGAAACCGGTTGTGGAGGTGAAGTACAACGACCTCGGTTTCACCCCTCACAAGGACGGCGAACCTTTCGATACCTACGAAGGTCTCGTGATGGCGGGATACCAGGGCTGGTTCTGCGCTCCCGGTTGCGGCTGCCCCCACAACCGCTTCTACCATTATCAGGAAAACGGCTATTTCGAGCCGGGCGTGCTCAAGAACTCCATCGACTTCTGGCCGGATACAGCCGAGTATGACATCACTTATGAAACCAAGTTCACTATGCCGGACGGCTCCGTGGCGAAGGTGTACAGCCCTTATGACGAGTCATCGGTGATGACCCATTTCAGCTGGATGCAGGAGTATGGCATCGACGGGGTCTATATGCAGCGCTTCGTTGCCGAGGCAATCGACAACCCGAACAGCGAGAACCATTTCAACAAGGTGCTGGACAACGCGATGGCGGCTTCCAACAAGTATCAGAGGGCAATCTGCGTGATGTATGACCTCGGCGGCTTCCGCAGCTCGGCATCCCGCAGCGTGGACGCCCTGGTCAAGGACGGCTGTGCCATCTACGACAAGTATCAGCTCGGTGACAGGTCAGTCCAGAAATATTATCTCCACGAGAACGGCAAGCCCCTCATCGCCCTCTGGGGTGTGGGCTTTAATGACGGTCGCCCCTATACCATAGCGGAAGTCAAGGAGGTCTGTGACCGTTTCAAGGAGAAAGGCTACAGCATAATGCTCGGAGTCCCGACGGGCTGGCGAACCCTCAGCGGGGACTGTCTCCACGACAAAGCCATAACCGAACTCATCAAGGAGAGCGACGTGTTCTTCCCTTGGTTCGTCGGACGTTATGACCATAACAGTTATGACAACTTCCTCCAGAACAACATCAAGGCGGACCTCAAATGGGCAAAGGACAACGGGAAGGTCTATGCACCTCTATGCTTCCCGGGTTTCTCCTGGACCCATATGCGCCCCCACAGTGCGCCGTATTCCCGCATGAAGGGCGATTTCCTCTGGAAACAGGCCTACGGGTCCATAGCTGCAGGTGCCAAGTGCTTCTATATCGCGATGTTCGACGAGGTTGACGAGGGTACTGCGATTTTCAAGGTCCTCAACAGGCGCAACGTACCGTCGAATGAACCCCTGAAGGACTACTACGTCTTCTATGACGGTTCGGAGTGCCGTATACGTAGCACCCCGAAGACAGACCTGACGGGCAACCAGTGGTGCGAACTCGCAAGCTCCCTGAACATAGGATTCCAGGGTATAGACGACGACCTCGAGACCGACCACTACCTCTGGCTTACCGGCCAGATACGCAAGATGCTCCGCGGCGAGATTCCTCTTACTTCAAAACAGCCGAAGAGAAACTGACAAAGCCTATTCAGTGATGATACTCAATCGATCCCGGACACTCTGCCTGCTGATGTTGTTGCAGGCCGCAATAAAGCCGGATATGCTTCCGGCCGCCCCGTCAGTCCTGCCTTCTGATGTGTCCGCAGAGGCATTCGTATGCAATTTTGACGGCGAGGTTCCAAAGTTTGCCGTAAGCGGCAGGGGAGAGTGCGGGGTACGCGATGGAGTCCTGTATACCCGTGAGGCAGGAGCCTGCTTCGGTCCCGACCTTGCTGACTACCGCTTCAGCTTCAAGGCCCGCGCTCCAAAGGATGCGGAACAGGTCCAGATATGGGCCGGTTTCAGGGCCGGAAACCGCTTCGACCGCTATATGGTTGGTCTAAAGGGTGGATTGCAGGACGACATATATCTGATGAGGCAGGGTTATATGGGTACTGACCAGTTCCTCGGAGTCCGTCCGCTGGACTTCCATCCCGTTCCCGGCGAATGGTATACTCTCAAGGTGGAGATTTGTTCGGGCAGGATAAGGGTATTCGTGGGAGACAACCCTGTTCCTTATCTTGACGTGAAGGACCCTGAACACACTCTTGCACCTTCCGGACCGGTTTTTCTCGGAGGATGCTGGATTCCTACGGAATATGATGATCTTCGTCTGGAGGCCATCCCTGCAGATGCGCTTGACGGGATACCTGTGAAGGAATATGTGAAGAAACCCGGTGCAGAAGAGAAGGAGAACCTGAGGAAATGCCAGAGGGCCGGCTACAAGGCTGTAGATGTAGGTTCCCTCAATGATGGCAGGACAGAAATCCCTCTTGACGGCAAATGGCTCTTCCTTCCTGATTATCAGGTGCCGGAGCAATATATGGCGGCTGATCCTTCCGAGGATGACTCCCTATGGCATGTGATGGATGTGCCGGAGTTCTGGAATCCCAAGAGGATATGGCTCCACGGGGAGACTATGCCTACCCCGTCAGGACAGCAGCACAAGGGGGTTTCGGATACCTATTACCAGATGGAGACCGCCCGCTGCGACAACTACAGTTTCGACTGGCGCCGCATAAAGTCAGCCTGGTACCGTCAGTGGATAGAACTTCCCGATGATATCGGTGACCGACGTTTCACCCTGGTTTTCGATGCGGTCTCGAAGGTTGCAGACGTGTATGTCAACGGCCATCCCGTAGTCTCCCATGTGGGAATGTTCGGGGAATTCAGCGCCGATGCCACGCCGTTCGTCCATCCCGGGCGCAATCTCGTTGCCGTCAAGGTCACCAAGGACTACGTAAAGGATATCGAGGATCCCGACAAGGTCGTGGACGTCGCTGTGTCCCTGCCGGTCACCAACCGCATGCTCAAGGATATCGCACACGGTTTCTGGGTCGATGAGCCTGCGGGAATATGGCAGCCGGTGCGTCTGGACGTAACCCGCAATCTCCGTATCGACGACGTGTTCATACGCCCGTCCCTTACTGGTGCATCCTTCGATCTGACCCTGAGCAATGTGTCGCGGAAGAAATGCCGCTACGACCTCAAAGTCAGCATAAATGACCGCGAAACAGGTTCAGCCCTTTATGAGGGCTATCTCGAGCGCGGGTCCATAGCCCCGTCCGCTTCAAAAGCGTCCGGGACCGTTTCGGCTGAAGGCGGGGACGGCGCTGCAGTATTTACGGCGCAGTATTCCGTCGGATCCCTCAAGCCGAGGCTTTGGAGCCCCCAGTCCCCGGCCCTCTACGATTTCACCTTCACCCTCGAGGACGGGGGCATGGTAGTGGACAGCAAGACCATCTGCTCGGGCTTCAGGACTTTCGAGGTCCGTGACGGACTCTTCTATCTCAACGGCAACAAGTACTGGCTTCGAGGCGGAAACCACATTCCTTTCGCCCTCGCACCGAATGACGCCCATCTTGCAGATACCTTCATGTCCTATATGCACGATGCCCATATCGATGTATGCCGCACCCATACCACACCGTGGAACGAGCTGTGGATGGATGCTGCCGACCGCAACGGCATAGGCATCAGTTTCGAGGGAACATGGACCTGGCTGATGATACAGTCGTCTCCGATTCCGGACTCCACGCTGCTCGAACTCTGGAGGGAGGAATTCCTTGGCCTCCTGCGCAAATACCGCAACCACCCGTCACTGCTGTTCTGGACCGTAAACAACGAGATGAAGTTCTACGACAATGATCCCGACCTCGACAGGGCGAAACAGAAGATGCGCATCATCTCCGACGTGGTCGGCCAGATGCGCGAAACAGATCCGACCCGCCCAATATGTTTCGACTCCAACTACCGTTCCAAGGGAATGGTGGAGAAGTTCGGGGCCGAGTTCATGGACAGCGTGGATGACGGCGACATCGATGATGTCCACGGCTACTACAACTGGTATGACTATTCCCTCTTCCGCTTCTTCAACGGGGAGTTCCAGCGCTTCAAGATGCCGGGCCGTCCGCTGATAAGTCAGGAGATGTCAACCGGCTATCCCAACAACGAGACAGGGCATCCTACCCGCTCCTATCAGCTGATACACCAGAATCCTCTCTCCCTGATAGGATACAAATGCTACGACTGGGAGGACCCCCAGGCCTTCCTCAAGACCCAGGCCTTCATCACTGGCGAGCTCGCCGAGGCGCTCAGAAGGAGTAACCCCGAGGCCTCGGGCATAATGCATTTCGCCCTTCAGACCTGGTTCCGCCAGTGCTATGACTACAGGAACATAGAGCCTTATCCGGCTTATTACTCCCTCAAGAGGGCTCTCCAGCCGGTGCTCGTGTCCGCTGAACTCTGGGGCCGCCACTACTATGCAGGGGAGAAACTCCCCGTTCGTGTCTGCATAGTCAATGATAACGACGAGGGACGGGCTCTGGGCGAGTGTCTGCTTCGCTGGCAGATAGAGGATTCGCGCGGAAAAGTTCTCAGGAAAGGCTCGATGGATACTGCTCCTGTGGAGCATTACGGAAGGCTTTGGATTGAGCCTGAGATTGTCTTGCCGAAGATTTCTTCTGCCCGTGAGGAACTCAAGCTCCGTCTGAAACTCTCGGAGAATGGAGTCCCTCTCTCTGAAAATGAATATGAACTGCTTCTGGCTACGGAGCGTTATCCTGAGCCGGAGCGTCTTGCCGGCGCGCAGTTCCAGGCCCTTGCTCCTGTGCCTGAACTGGATGCGCTCGGTGTGAAATACAGTATTGTTGACGGGCCCGAAGATGCCCTCAGTAGTGCAGTTTTGTGTTTGTGTTGTGATTCCAGGGAGGACGCCCCGGCTGTCCGTGATTTTATTGACAGAGGCGGACGCGTCCTCTTCCTCGGAACTCCTGAACTCGCAAAAGCCGTGTTCCCGGAGCACGTCAGGGACATAATCAGCCCGACCGAAGGTGATATCTGCTTCATGGAAAGAAGCGACGACCCTGTCTTCGACGGCATTGGGGAACTCGAACTCCGCTATTTCAATGACAATACCCGCAGCATTCCTCTTGCCTGCCGCCACACCCTGAGGGTGAACCGCTCGGATTCCCTGAAGGAACTTGCAGGTCAGATGAAGATTCACGCCTACATAGACGGAGGAACCCAGCAGGACCGCCTTGAAAGAATTGATGCCATGAGAGGACTCACCCTCTTCGAGATCCGTTCAGGCAAGGGAAGCGCCATCGTCTCCACCATGTGCACCGACAAGGCGGCTACGGATCCTGTTGCCGCCCGACTTCTTGCCAATATTCTCTTGTCCATCTCCACTCCGGCCTGTCCGGAATAAAAGTCATGAAACACACTATACTGCCAATCCTTGCGGCATCCTCGCTCGCATTGCTTCTTTGCAGTTGCGGCGGCCCTTTGAGGAAAACAGCCCACGGCTTCCTTTACAATGGAGAGTATGCCGTCATCAGTGTAGAATGCTACACTCCTTCCGCCATCAGGGTGGTCAAGGCCGCTCCCGGAGAGACACCGGTTCCGAATGAGTCCTGGTCCCTCGTGGCAAAACCCGAGAGAGTGCGCTTTACTCTGGATAACAGCGATTCCGCCGTGGTACTCAGGACTTCGGCTCTTAGCTTGACCCTCGACAAGAACAGTTGCGAGATCTCCTTCGCCGATGCTGAAGGCAAGCCTGTGCTCAGGGAGTCGGCTGCGGAGTTCTCCTCTCCCAAACAGTATTTTGCCCTCGATGAAGACGAACTCATATATGGACTCGGACAACATCAGCAGGGCTATTTCAACCTCCGCGGCCGTTCATACGACCTGCGCAACTGGAATACCGAGGTCGCAATCCCCGTACTCCATTCATCGAAGGGATATGCGATATGGTGGTACAACGACGGCGAGGTCCGTTTTGAGGACGGTGCCGACGGCACTTCGTTCAGGTCCCTTTACGGCGACTGCATAGACTATTTCCTCGTGGCGGGCGGAAATGCCGATTCCGTCATCGCAGGCCTCCGCCATCTTACCGGTGACGCGTCGATGTACCCTCTCTGGGTCTTCGGTTTCCATCAGTCCCGCGAACGTTACGTATCCCAGGAACAGATAGTGGGGGTCGTGGAGAAATACAGGGAACTCGGCGTTCCCCTCGACGGCATTATCCAGGACTGGCAGTACTGGGGCCCGGACCACAGCTATTGGAACGCCGTGCAGTTCCTCAATCCTGAGTTCCCTGATCCGAAGTCGATGATGGAACGTATCCACGGGATGAATGCCCATTGTTCCATATCGATATGGCCTTCCTTCGGTCCCAAGACCGACATCTTCAGCGAGCTCGATTCCGAAGGTCTGCTCCTTTCCTTCGACTCTTTTCCTCCGAAGAACGGGGTGCGCAACTATGACGCTTTCGACAGCCGTGCCCGTGACATATATTGGTCATATATCCGGAAACTCCATGAAATCGGTCTCGACGGCTGGTGGCTCGATGCGACCGAACCGGAGATACAGGGACCTGTTCCTGACAGTGAGATGACCGCGGCCGGTGAGTTCAAGGCAAGGCAGAATGCCTTCGCCATAGCGACGGTCGGCGGAGTCTATGAACATCAGAGAGCGGAGGACTCAGGGAAGAGGCCGTTCATACTCACCCGCAGCGCAACACTCGGAATCCAGCGCTACGGAGCGCATACCTGGTCGGGAGACGTCGTTTCAGGCTGGAGCGAACTTGCCGCCCAGGTCCCGGCCGCACTCAGTTTTACCCTTTCCGGACTTCCGTACTGGAATTCAGACATAGGCGGATTCTTCTCCGGCCACAAATATCCTGAAGGAAACCGCGACCCCGAATTCAGGCGTCTTTATCTGAGATGGATGCAGTTTGCCTGCTTCACCGGAATGATGCGCTCTCACGGAACCAATACCTTCCGCGAAATATACAATTTCGGACAGAGGGGAGACTTCTTCTTCGATGCACAGGAGAAGTTCATCAGGCTCCGCTATGCCCTTCTGCCTTATACCTACAGCGCGTCCTACCGCATTGCCTCAGAGGGTGCCTCTCTCATGAGACCGCTGATGATGGACTGGCCTGAGGACAGGACGGCCTGCCTTACCGGGGACGAGTATATGTACGGAGATGCCATTCTTGTGGCTCCAGTAGTTGAGGACAAGGAATGCAGAACTGTATATCTTCCTGAGGGACAGTGGTATGACTTCTGGGACGGCAAGGTTCTCTTCGGCGGAAGAAGCCTTGAATACGATGTCCCTCTCGACTCCATGCCGCTCTTTGTCAGGGCCGGAAGCATCATCCCTGTGGGGCCGGATGTACAGTATTCCGGGGAGATGGCTTGGGACAAGCTTGAGATAAGGGTGTATCCGGGTGCGAACGGCTCCTTCGTGCTGTATGAGGACGAGTTCGACAATATGAACTATGAATACGGAAAGTATTCCACCATCGAGTTCAGCTGGGATGACAAGTGCTCGGTTCTGACCGTCGGTCCACGCTGCGGCTCTTTCGACGGAATGCTCGGGGAGCGTATTTTCAATGTCGTGCTTTGTGAGCCTGCAGGAACGGAGACACGCTCTGCCGTGCTCAAGTACTACGGCTCTCCGACGAGGCTTGCATTTTAAAAACTTCCACTTAAAAATACATTAATATTAAAATTAAGGTAAATATTAACTCCGTTTTTCGGGATTTCTTATAGAAGGTATGCGTACTTAGCGCTGCTTAAACTGACCGACCGACATAATTTGAATCCACTATACTAATCACATCTGTTATGAAAAAATCCTTTTTCAGCGCTCTGTTCATCGGAGCAATCACGACAGTTTCAATGGTGGCTGTGCAGTCCTGCAACAGCGACATTGAGGATCTCAAGACCAGAGTTTCAGTCCTTGAAGGAATGACAAAGGAACTCAAGGCTGATCTCCAGAACGCAATGGTCACCGGTTCGACCATCATCACTTCTACCCAGGCAGCTGACGGTACCTGGACCCTTACCCTCAGTGACGGCAATGTCATAGTAATCAAGCCGAGTTCAGGCTCCACCGGTTCGACCGGCGAAGGCTCTTCCGGCTCTACAGTTACTGTAACCGAGACTGCGGATGCTTTCGTCATCACTGTGGATGGAGATACCTATGCTATCCCAAAGACTTCTTCAGCAGCAGTCAATTCACTCGTATATGTCCCTGAGTATGAGGATGGACTTGTTCTCCTCGGAAATGATGGCGCAACTGTTTCCCTCCTTGCCACACCTAAGCTCACTTCCAACCAGATTGCAAACTCGGTATTCGAGATTGCAGATGCGAGGGCTGTCCTTACACGCGCAGGTGAGGGCCTCCTCAGGGTTGCGGGGGTCGAAGCTGATGGTGACCTTCTCAAGGTCAGCCTCAAGGGGCTCAAGGTTGAAGCAGGCAAGAAGTATGTGGTTGCAGTGAAGGCTACCGTTGACGGAACAGCCATCAGCTCCAACTACTTTACAGTTGCTGTTTCAGAGGACTTCTCTTTCGTGTCTGAGGCTCTCGAGGCTCCTGTTATGAAGGAGGGAACTACTCTTACCGACCTCGGTTCCGGTTATCACAGGGCTCTTATCCCTAACTCAGCAGTACTTTTCCTCACAGGCTTCAACCTCAAGGACTACTTCCAGAGCCTCCCTGCCGGCAACATCGCATTCGAACTTGCGCCTGCAGTAGAGCAGAACAGCAAGGGTCAGGAGAAATATGAGCTCCTCAAGAACTCCCTCAAGGCTGACGGTACCTTCAAGTTCGCAGGCCGTCCGGGCACCGACTTCTTCGATGAGGCAAAGAACGGTATACTCATCTACATGACTGCAGACGACGTTGTCAAGAACAAGATATTCTGGCAGATCGACAACCCTATTCCGGGACTCGGCCTCGGAAACCTCAAGGAAGTATTCGGAGATGCCCCTCATATGGAGTACGGTTATACAGACGGTGTTGCGAATGACGACCCTTCACAGCGTTACCTTGCTCCTGGCGAGAACAGGATACATTTTGCCGAGCTCTTTGCAAATTATGAGGACCTTCTCGGCCTTCGTCATGACGGTGGCAAGTTCGTTACCGCATGGAACGATGACAAGATGAAGGCGATGGTAGGTGACGAGGATGTCTTCTACGTGGACGGCAACGACCTCGTGCTCGGTGACTACGGAAAGGCTCTCTGCACCAACTCCCGCGGCATACTCTGGCAGAGCACCCAGCCGTCCATCATCTCTTCCAACAGAAGGAACCTCACCGAGGAGGAAAGGGCAGTGGACGTTTGCGGAGGTTCATGCAACGGTGAAATCATCCAGGGCTATGACGGCATCTCCGGTGACGAGTTCCGCAATACCTTCGGAGTATACTTCGACGAAGTGAAGGGCGACCTCGTGACTACTGCAGACTACAAGGGCAACGGCTTCCGTATCGCCATCGGTCTCCGCTTCGAATACGACTACGGTGCTGAGGTAATCTCCAGCGGAAACCTCTGCTACCTCTTCTTCAACCGTAGGGTGAGCGCTCCGGGCGTTGTCGATCCTGCCGCAAGATAGTTCAACTGCAGAAAGTATAATTTGACCATATTCCGATATGAATCATAAATCAACAGGCAGGAATATCCTGTCCCGCACCAGAAGCGTTCTCCTCGGAGTCCTCTTCCTGATGCTGGCCATTCCGGCAGCCGCGCAGCAGCGTCTCGTACAGGGCGTTGTCACCGACTCGTCGAGTGAGCCGCTCGCGGGAGCCAGTGTCATCGTGACCGGTACCACCAGAGGTACCGTCACGGACATTGACGGAAAGTTCCAGATCAACGCAGCTCCAACGGAGAAGTTGACAGTGAGCTTCCTCGGCTTCCAGGATGCCGTAGTTGCGGCATCTGCCACACAGCTCAGCATTGTTCTCAACAACGACGGCAACTTCCTCGAGGAGACCGTGGTCGTAGGTTACGGCGTACAGAAGAGGGCTACACTCACGGGTGCCGTCTCTGCTGTCACCAACAAGGAAATCGTCGCAACCAAGAACGAGAACGTGATCAATATGCTTTCCGGTAAGGTTTCCGGTGTCCGCATCACCCAGAACTCCTCACAGCCGGGTGAATTCGACAACAGGATCGATATCCGAGGCATGGGTTCCCCGCTCATCGTGGTGGACGGCGTTCCGCGTGACCAGAGCTACTTCTCCCGTATGGACTCCAACGAAATCGAGAGCGTGTCCGTGCTCAAGGATGCATCAGCAGCCGTATACGGTGTGCGTGCAGCCAACGGTGTAATACTCGTGACCACCAAGCACGGTTCATCCGCTACCGAGGGCAAGTTCGACATCGACTTCTCCGCCAACGTGGGTATACAGTCCTTCCTCTATGTGCCCCAGACTGCCGATGCAGCAACCCACATGATGCTCATCAACGAGAAGCAGGACAACGGTTTCAACACCAACTACCCTGTACAGGCAGTCCACAAGTACCAGTGGGAGAACATTCTCCAGTACTCTTCAGGAGAGAAGCCGAGCACATACTGGACTGACGAGCTCTTCAACAAAGTGGCTCCGCAGCAGCAGTACAACCTCTCCCTGAACGGAAGTTCAGACAAGATTGACTACTTCTTCAACATCGGTTACCTCGACCAGGACGGTTCCTACAAGAGCGGTTCCCTCAACTACAACCGCTGGAACTTCCGTACCAACATCGACGCCCGCATCACAAAGAGACTGCGCGCAAGCGTTCAGTTGAGCGGTTATGCCGACAACAAGAACCAGCCGAACACCGGTATCTGGACAGTGTACAAGAAGGCTTGGACCTACCGTCCTACTTCCCCTGCGTGGATAGACGGTGACCATAGCCTCCCTGCGTACGACGACGATATGCTCGAGGCCGAGAACCCTGTTGCGACTACGGATGCGAACTTCACCGGTTACCGCAATGAGAAGCGCTACAACTTCAACGGCAGCCTCGCCCTGACCTGGGACATCCCGGGTGTCGAGGGTCTCAATGTCCGCGCTTTCTACAGCTACGACTACTACACGACCAACAACACCGAGTTCCAGAAGACTTACAACATATACAAGAAGCGTGACGACGGCAGCCTCGAGTCCTACATCCAGAACTCCCCGGGTACTGTCAACAGGAACACCTCTCCAAGCACCACCAATGTGCTCCAGCTCTCGGTGAACTACAACCACACTTTCGCAGAGAAGCACAATGTGGCAGGTATGGTGATGTACGAGGAGTCCTACAACCAGTGGGACAGCTTCTACGCCCAGAGGCAGACTTATCTCAACAGCGAGTACCTCTTCGCAGGCGAGTCAGAGAACCAGGTAGGTTCGATGTACGGTGTCGGTGACATCACCCGCCGCGCATTCATCGGCAAGTTCGACTATGACTTCGCAAGCCGCTACATCGTGGATTTCGCCTTCCGTGTGGATGCATCCTCCCGCTTCCCTAAAGCAAGCCGCTGGGGCTTCTTCCCTTCGGTTTCCGCAGGCTGGCGCATCAGCGAGGAGCCTTGGGTAAAGGACAATGTCGACTTCATCACCAACCTCAAGCTCCGTGCTTCGTGGGGACGTATGGGAGATGACGCAAGTGCCGGTACCTATCCTGCAACAGTCGTAGGTTACAACATCGACGCGAACAACTTCGGTTGGTTCTATGACCAGGGTATTCTCATGACCGGTGTCACCCCGACCTCCATCCCTAACCCTAACCTCACCTGGTACACTTCCGACACCTACAACGTCGGTCTGGACTGGAACCTTTGGCAGCAGAAGTTCGGAGGTACGGTGGAATTCTTCAAGCGTGTCCGCAGAGGTCTGCTCGCAACATCCTCCGCAGTACTTCCGGGCACCGTTGGTGCATCAATGCCTCAGGAGAACATAGAGAGCGACACCACCTTCGGCTACGAAATCGAACTCTCTCACCGCAACCGCGTGGGTGATTTCAACTACTGGATATCCGCACAGATTTCCGCCACCAAGAACCGCTGGGTATACCACCTCGATTCCAAGGCAGGAAATTCCATGGAGAACTGGCGCCGCACCAACGTTTCCGGACGTAACAAGGACATATGGTTCAGCATCAAGGAGGCAGGACGTTTCACCGACTATTCCCAGATTCAGAACTACGACCTCACAGGAACAAACTACGGTCAGGGCACCCTCCCGGGCGACTACTACTATGAGGACTGGAACGGTGACGGCATAGTCGACGGATCCGACTCACATCCTGTCGCAACTTACAATCTTCCTGTATTCAACTACGGTCTCACCGCAGGTCTGGCCTGGAAGGGAATAGACTTCACTATGGTATGGTCCGGTGCCGCTGGCATCTACAACCAGTACTCGGAGGTCTTCACCGAGGTGGGCCCGTTCAACGGCGGAGCAGTCCTCGACTTCTACACCGACCGCTGGAGAGTTGCCAACATAGGTGACGATCCTTTCAATCCTCACACTGAGTGGGTTGAGGGATACTATCCTGCGACTGGACACAGCTTCAATACAGGTACTACTGGAATCAAGGATACTTCATACATTCGTCTGAAGTCCCTCGAAATAGGTTACACCTTCCCTAAGAAGTGGATGAACGCTGCCAAGATAAAGGGCCTCCGCGTTTACTTCAACTCTTACAACCTCCTGACCTTCAGTGGGCTCAAGTATATTGACCCTGAGCGTCCAGGTACCAATGGCGGTGTCAACACCTCTTCCAACAGTATCCTCTTCTACAATTACCCTGTTAACCGCACCTTCAACTTCGGTGTGAACATCAAGTTCTAAAATGATTGGGATTATGAAAAAAAGCTTTTTCCTGATTCTCGCAGCTGCCGGCCTTGTGGCAATGTCGGCCTGCAATCCGATTGACTTGGAGCCTAAGGGTATGCTTGACGAGGCTACTCTCTTCAACTCGGACTATGGCGTCAAGAAATACCTGGCAGCCATCTACAACGACCTTCCTATCGAGGATTTCACATACAAGGCTGCAGGTGACGGCCACAAGGGTTACGCTGTGAATAACCAGGCAGGATACCACGGTGGAAACCGCTGGGAGGCTCTCAAGGGCTACTCCAGCACCATCACCGCAGAAACGGCAGGTCGTGGAAACGAAGATACCGCAGGCGCGTTCGGCTACTGGCCGTATGCGATGATACGTAACATCAATACCTTCATCAACAACCTTCCTCAGTACAAGGACAACTTCGATGAGGCTACCTTCAACGATTATCTCGGCGAGGGACATTTCCTCAGGGCCTACTACTATTTCGGCCTCGCAAAGCGTTACGGCGGCGTGCCTCTCATCGCGGAGGCTCAGGACCCTACCGCTGACGTCGAGACCCTCAAGGTTCCACGTGCGACAGAGTACGACACCTGGAAGTTCATCCACGATGACCTCCAGTTCGCAATCGACAACATGAAGGACAGGAACACTCCATATGGACGTGCGAGCCGCTATGCCGCAGCTGCCCTTATGTCGAAGACCATGCTCTTCGCAGGTTCCGTGGCTAAGTACAACGGTTCCGTGGGAATTACCGGTGAGGCTACAGAGAAGGGCCTTATGGGTATGGACCCTTCCTGCGCCGAGGAGTTCTTCCAGTATGCCTATGACGCCTGCAAGCTTATCGAGCAGAGCGGATATTTCTCCCTGCACGACGGTGCCGACAAGGAGAAGGCATATACTGAAGTATTCATCGAGCAGACTTCCGAGGATATCTTCGTAAAACTCTACGGAAACAAGGAGACCACTCCTTGGAACATGTCCCTGAACCACTGCTGGGATGCCCTCACTCTTCCGAGCTCACCGGGAATGTCAACCTTCGTGGGCGGCGTAATATGGCCTACCTGGGACCTTGTCAGCCTCTATGAGCATCCTGCTCTCGTGGCTGAGGACGGTACCCCTGTACGCTTCAACAGCCTTTCGGAATTCTGGGATACCGATGAGATGGAGCCCCGCTGCCGCGCCAACTTCTTCTTCTCGGGTATGACTGAGCCTGTCACCAAGACTGTAATCAACACCCAGGCCGGTGTCTACTCTTCCTTCAACCTCAAGGCTGACGACCCTCAGGTTACTCCTGACACCAATGTCGAGACCGATTACACCAAGGCAAACCGCAAGATGGCTTCAAGCGTCGGTAAGGTCGAGGACTTTGCTGGATACAAGGGCGTCCAGATCAACGGTCTGCAGGGCGTGGCTACCGGAGTCGGTGATGAGGGATATACCTCTACGGGTATCATTATCCGCAAGTATATGAACTACAACGCGACCACCGACCAGAGGGGACTCTTCCTCAGCGAGCAGTCCTACAAGGTCTTCCGTTACGGCGAGATACTCATGAACCTTGCCGAGGCCGCTTACGAGCTCGGACTTGAGACGAACGATGCAGCCCTCAAGGCAGAGGCTTTCAACTATGTCAACATGATAAGAAACAGGGCAGGTGCCCATCCTCACGAGATGGTTGCCGATCCTGCGGATGTCGGAACCGAACTCTACGGATACGAGCTTGACGAGAACCTCCTCTTCATACGTCAGGAGCGTCAGCGCGAGCTCTGCCTCGAGAACCAGACCCAGTGGGATCAGCGCAGGTGGCGTATCGCCCACTCTCTCTTTGCTGACGGATATCTTCCTAAGGTTCTCTTCGGCTACAAGGTTCTTGCTGAGGACAAGTACATCTTCCTCAACGAGGCTGAGCGCTTCGGCCGCAGACTCACCTTCAACAAGAGAAGCTACTATGAGCAGATTCCTGGAGGCGAGATCAACAAGAACGACAAACTCATCCGCAACGACGGTTATTAACAGATCATACCATTATGGAAATGAAAAAGATATTCAATGTCATCATCGCTGCCCTGTCGCTTGCCGCCTTCTGCTCCTGCATGCAGATAGACAACTTCAAGGAACCTGATGCAAGGGTTTACGGCAATGTCATAGACAAGACAACGGGCAAGAATATGCTCGTGGACAACGGCGATACGCACATCCGCATCTGGGAGATGAGTTACAGCACGAATCCCACCCCGCAGGACCTCAATGTCAGGGAGGACGGTTCGTTCAACAACAACAAGCTCTTTGCGGGTACCTACGACATGCTGCCTCTTGACGGAGCGTACTGGCCTTGCGATACAACCTACAATGTAAAGATAGGACGCAAGGGCACGAAGGTGGATTTCGAGGTTGTTCCTTACCTCCATCTGGTGGACTTTACCGCGACTCTGGACGGGCTCAATCTTACCCTCAGCTGCAAGCTTGAGGCTCCTGTTATGGAGAACCTCCCTCAGGTTGTGGAACTCAGGCCTTTCCTGAGCCTCAACAAGCACTGCGGCGCAGGCAACAAGATTGACTACTACAACACCGATACCTACAAGATTTCGGTGAGGAAGGCATGGACCAAGCTCGATGCTGACGGCGACGGCGTCAGCGACAGCGAGTTCACGGTAACCGTTCCTGTGAAGGCCGGCTACACCTACTGGTGCAGAATGGGCGCACAGGTCAACAATACCTACAAGAACTACAACTATTCCGAAGTGGTCAAGATTGAGATTCCACAGTAATGGGAAGAGCCTTTCAGATACCGCTTGCGGCACTGGCAATACTCATCCTCGGGGGTTGTAACCCCGAGGATGATATTCCCGGCCGCATCGAAAAGCCTCAGGAGCCCGAGAAGTACAACGATCTCGGCTTCGCTGCCCATAAGGACGGGGAGCCTTTCGATACCTACGAGGGTCTCGTGATGGCTGGTTACCAGGGATGGTTCGGCTGTCCGGGTGACGGCTGCAGTCACGCCGAGCACGGCAACACCCAGTGGTACCACTACCGTGAGAATGATATGTTCAAGCCGGGTGTGCTCCAGAATTCGATAGATTTCTGGCCGGATATGACCGAATACGAGAAGAAATACGACACGGCATTCAAGCACCCTGACGGATCCACGGCCCAGGTGTTCAGCTCCTATGACGAATCCACTGTCCTGCTCCATTTCAAGTGGATGAAGGACTACGGTATAGACGGAGTGTTCATGCAGCGCTTCGTAGGAGAGGTTGTGAACAATCCTGACGGCAAGGACCATTTCAACAAGGTGCTTGCTTCTGCAATGAAGGCTTCGAATCTCTATCAGAGGGCAATATGCGTGATGTATGACCTCGGCGGTTTCGAGCCTTCGAAGAACAACACCGTTGAGGCGGTACTCGCCGATACGCGCGAAATCGTCCAGACCTACAATCTGATGGACAGAACGGTTCAGAAGTACTATCTTCACCACAACGGAAAGCCTCTCATAGTCCTCTGGGGTGTGGGCTTTGCGGGCAAGAAGGAGTACAGCACTGCCGACGTCACCAGTTTGGTCGAGGGGCTGCAGGAGATGGGCTTCAGCATCATGCTCGGAGTTCCTACCTACTGGCGCGAAGGACGCAACGACACCGAGTCCGGCTCTGCCCTGAAGAACCTCATCAAGAAGGTCGACGTCATAATGCCGTGGTTTGTCGGACGTTACGGTCCTGACAGCTATGCTTCCTTCTCCCCTCTGGTAAAGGCGGATGTGGCCTACTGCAAGACCAACAATGTCGGCTATGCTCCGCTCTGCTTCGTGGGCTCTTCCGACAGGAACATGCACCCGAACAACGGTTATGCACCGCGCAACGGCGGCCGTTTCTTCTGGGACCAGGCCTACTCGGCAATCAGTTATGGTGCGAAGATGCTCTACGTCGCGATGTTCGACGAAATCGACGAAGGTACGGCGATTTTCAAGTGCTGCAACTTCAAGGATGTGCCGAGCAACGTGCCGGAAAAGGACTACTATGTCCTCTACAGGAACGGGGGCTATTCCCGCCGCACCACAGCTTATACCGGAGAACTCGGGGACAACGACTGGTGCAGGCTCGCTTCGGAACTGAACATCTGTTTCCAGGGCATTGAGGATGAACTCCCTACGGATCATTACCTCTGGCTTACCGGACAGGCAGGAGCTATGCTCAGGGGTGAAATTCCTCTGAAGAGTTCCCTCCCGACAAGAAAATGAGACTATGAAACGATACGAACTTATCTGTATTTCCGCTTTGGTGGCACTGGCAGCCGCAGGATGCGGCTGCTCGACCGCCAAGGCCGGTGATGATGAGGTGGATACTTTCGACGTTATGCCGGTTAATCCATTTATCACCGAAATCTATACTGCTGACCCTTCTGCCCACGTATGGGAAGACGGAAGGCTTTATGTATATCCTTCCCACGACATCGACCCTCCGAGGGGATGCGACCTGATGGACAGGTATCACGTGTTCTCGACCGACGATATGGTCAACTGGACCGATCACGGCGAGATACTCAATTCCTCACAGGTCCCTTGGGGCCGCGAGGAGGGTGGATTCATGTGGGCGCCGGATTGTGCATACAAGAACGGAACCTACTATTTCTACTTCCCTCACCCTTCCGGAACGGACTGGAACAACACCTGGAAGGTCGGAGTCGCAACGAGCCGCTATCCTGACCGCGACTTCACTGTCGGCGGTTACATTGAGGGCCTGGGCGATGCCTTCTCGATGATTGACCCTTGTGTATTCGTGGACGATGACGGCACTCCTTACTTCTATTATGGAGGCGGCGGGCGTGTCATAGGCGCCAAACTCAAGGACAATATGGTGGAGCTCGCGACCGAGCCTGTTCCTATGCAGGGACTGCGTGACTTCCACGAGGCCACCTGGGTGTTCAAGAGGAAGGGAGTGTATTACCTGATGTATGCTGACAACCACCAGGAACCGGGACTCGGAGGGCGCAACCAGCTCCGCTATGCGACCTCGTCGGATCCTCTCGGACCTTGGGACTACAAGGGCATACTGCTCAAGCCTACCGACTGTGACACGAGCCACGGCTCCATAGTCAAGTTCAAGGGACAGTGGTTCCTCTTCTACCACAACTGCTCGATTTCCCATCAGGGCAACCTCCGCAGCATCTGCGTGGACAAACTTTATTTCAACGAGGACGGCACCATCAGGGAAGTTGTCCAGACTTTCGGAGAATAACGATGAAAAGATTTGCGTCAATCCTTATTGCCTGCTTCTGTGCAGTCCTGTGCCTCAATGCGCAGCCCAAGACGTACAACTCTTACAAAGGCCTCGTGATGGCCGGCTATCAGGGCTGGTTCGACACTCCTGAAGACGGTTCGGGCAGGGGCTGGTACCATTACAACAGGGCAGGGCGTTTCGAGCCGGGATATTGCACTATTGACCTCTGGCCGGACACTTCCGAGTATCCGGTGACCTACGAAACCGCATTCAGGCTTGAGGACGGCACTCCTGCAAGGGTGTTCTCTCCCCAGGACCCTTCCACTGTCGACGTCCATTTCAGATGGATGAAGGAATACGGTCTGGACGGAGTGTTCATGCAGCGTTTCGTAACTGAGGTGGTCCGCCCTGCCGGCAAGGCCCATTTCGATACGGTGCTTGCATCCGCAATGGATAGCGCAAACAAGTATGAGAGAGCGATAGCAGTTATGTATGATCTCAGCGGAATGCCTTCAGGAGGAGACAGATTTCTCCTGGAGGACATCGCTGAAATCGCCCGGAAGCACTCTCTCTTCGAACACGAGAAAAACCCTTCTTATCTCTACCACAACGGCAAGCCCCTTGTGGCAGTGTGGGGAATAGGCTTCAACGATAACCGCAAGTACGGTTTCAAGGAAGCCGCAGTCATAATCAACGGCCTCAGGAAGATGGGCTTCAGCATAATGATAGGCGTGCCCACCAGGTGGCGTGAACTCACTCAGGATACGATTCCTGACAAGGAACTTCACAGGCTCATACGCAAGTGCGACATAGTGATGCCTTGGTTCGTAGGCCGTTATAACCCTTCCAGCTATGCGAAGTTCCGCGGTCTCATTGACGAGGACATCGCTTTCGCAAAGAAAATGCGCGTGGATTATGCGCCTCTCTGCTTCCCAGGTTTCTCCTGGGACAATATGCAGAAGCCTGGGCGCCGTTCATCCCTCATTCCACGCCTTGGCGGAGCCTTCCTCAGGGAACAGCTCGATTACTGCATCAATGCGGGCGCCGAAATGATTTACATCGCAATGTTCGATGAGATCGACGAGGGAACTGCCATCTTCAAGCTTGCCAAGGATATTCCTGTAGGGCAGCCTGGCAGCACCTTTGTTCCTCTCGAGGAGGGTGTCGAGCCTGACACCTATCTCAAGATAGTAGGCGAGGCGGCAGCAAGACTCAAGAAATGATTTTCTTGAAGTCCTCTTCGTATTCCATTCCCAGAGAACTCTTGTAATTCTTGCAGAAGTTGTCGTAGGTGGTCTTTGCAAGTCCGGTCTTCCCGTCCTTGTAGAGTATGCGGCACTTCGCGCGCAGCGCTTCCTCGTTGAGGAAGTCGTGCATGAAGATGGTGTTCGCCACCCTTATCTTCAGCTCGTCGGAGATGCTCTCGGCATCGAACAGTCTGCTGAGTATGTCTATGGTGATGTTGGAGAAGTCCCCCTTGTATGAATCCAGCCAGTCGAACTCGGAGTTCGGAAGCATGGCGCCCCTGAGAAGGAGCTCGACTATTCTGCTGACGTTCTCCGAGTCTTCGGTATTGGCGAAAAGCCTCTTGACCTCCAGCCAGTCGCACTTCGCTGCAGGGCTCATTTCTATGGACCAGAGCTTGTTCCTGTTGGTGATTGTGAATCCGTCCATCTTCTCCAATATGCCCCTGAGCTTGGAGATGTAGACGTTCCTGTTGTTGTTTGCCGCGTCCTCAGGCTTGTAGGACCATAGAGTCCTGTTGAGCTTTCCGCTGCTTATGCCGGGACCCTCCTTGTCGGAGTGGAGTATGAGCAGTATGGTGAGAGCCTTGAGGTTAGGCGTAAAGAGCGGAGTGATGTCGTTCCCCCCACTATCGTGGACGCTGAAGCCGCCGAAGAAACATATGCTGTTGCGGGAGAAGTCGTAATATTTCCTGTCGGCGTTTATGCTGAGGGCGGCTTCGCTCTTCTTCTTGCGCCTCTTCAGATAGAGCACGACTCCGTTGGTTCCGAAGGTCAGGAATACGGTGAACGCGATTCCGAGCATCACCCAGAGCGCGGTTCTGTTTTCCTTTTCTCCCTTGTCGGTATTCTTGCTCTGGTGGAGCAGCTGCATCGCCACAGGCGGATAGTTCATTTCCTTGATTAATACCGAAGACTCTCCGGATACCTGGGCGCGTGTCATCGTGGCATACAGTTTCCTGCCGCTTTCGTCAAGGTAGATATTGTAGTTGGTATACTGCGAGTTTCCGCCGAATCCGGCAGACAGGGAGACGGATTCGAAGCCCGGCCTGTCCCTTCTTATCTTTATCAGCTGTCCTCCGTCGAGCGAGGAGAATACGTGGAAGCAGTCCTCGCTTTCGTTGTATATCATCGACTCGCTGAGAATGAAAGGGTAGTCCATCTTCTCGATTTCCCACAGCTTCTCGGCCTTCATTGTCCTGAGGTTGATGGCGTGGAGGTCGTAATAGTACCTCGGTGAGAGGGCCTGATTCCCCGACAGGTTGCCCCTGCCTCCCAGAACGTAAAGGGTGTCCTCAATTATCCCTACTGAAGAGCCGTAGCGGGGGGCTATGTCCGCTATCCTGACCTTCTTGTCCCTGTTGTGGTTGTCGGGATAAAGGATTGCGAGTGCATTGTTGTAGTGGTAGTGCCCGTATCCTCCGAAACTTACGACAGCCCTTTCCCTGTCCCAGAAGCACACTGCGTTGTTCCAGTAGTCGTGGTCCCTCGTGCTTTCCCTGCCGCCTTCCCAAATATGCTTCCCGGCATTGAACAGGGCGCTTGTGTTCTCGTCGAGGTTGTAGGCGATGAGCCCGTCCTTCCAGACCATCTGGTTGGGTGCATTTGCAGGGAAGGCGCCGCCGGCAGCAGTGACAGCATGCATCGTCCCTTTCCTGACGTCATAGCAGTCGAGGGTCTTCCCGTCGCAGCTTATCCAGAAAACACCGGCAGGGTCGAAGGCGATTGACGGCTCGGAGCTGTAGCTGCCCTCAAATACGGGATGCCAGCTTATGTACTGGTCCACAAGCCAGTGGGGATTCACGGCCTTCGCCGGCGAGCCCTTGGCGTTGTCGTGGCAAATATCCCCGTCGTGTATGGACAGGTCCCAGTGGCGCTTGAGTTTGTTGCCTTTATATATAATGATGTCGCGAAGGGTTACCGATGCCACGTCGTCAAGGGTATATCCCGGAATCTGACAGTGGCCGAAGGCTATGCGGAAGCTCCTGGCACCCTTGGTTCCGGCATCCTTGACCGTGATGCTCTCTCCGTTGTACGAGAGGCTTATCTCCCCGCTGCGGGTATTCAGGCTTATGCTCACCGGTATCCACTTGCCCATTGGAATTCCCACCCTGAGGTCGTGGACGTATTCGCCGGTCACCAGAATGGGATAATGGACATTGTCCATATCGATGTTGTACATAAGGTCGATGTTGTCGCCCTTGTCCGTGATTATCCTGAATACGGTGCCGAATTCGTTGTCTGCCCTGTTGTAAAGGTCAAATTCCATCCTGAATACGTCTCTCCTCGCGTCAATGCCCTTGCCTCCTTCCAGAAGAAGGCCGGTGAAATCCTTGCTCGGGCTGGGGTATGTGGTGATTTTCAGGCCGTATTCGTATTTTCCTGCCGAAGCGGTGAGGCAGGACAGCAGAAGAACTGCTGCTGCGCTGGCTGATCTGATGTCCATATGGTTATCGGTTCTGCACAAAGGTATAAATATTAAGTCTTAAAATCCTTAATTTTAAGGTGGATTTCACCCATCTGTTAAGCCAAGCGTCTTTTCTTTGCAATAACAAAGACAGAATCTGCAATATGAAGACACTGAAACTGATGCTGAGTTCGGCCATAATTCCGGCCGCCCTGCTTTTATGCCTTTACTCCTGCAACAGCGGGGAAGATATTCCTGATGCCGTGCGCCCTCAGAAACCTTCAGTGGAAACGGAAAAAGAAATCCCGGATCACGACTTCCTGATGGGTTCGCTCTTCGGTTTCGAAAAAGATGTCCGCAACGGAAGGGCTTCCGCAAGCGGCGGAACATCGGCGACAACCTTCTACAACCGTCCTCTTTTCGAAATGTACGAATTCAGGGACGCCGTATCCGACCAGGACTGGTGGGACAATCTTGTGGAGGAGTATCTCTATGCCGGCCTCGACTATATGATTCCTAACTGCAGGGGCTGTCTTCCGCGTGCTGACCGCTATACCGACCACGGAGATCCCGCCCATATTCAGAAACTTCTGAATGCACTAGAGGACAGGGGCGCGAAGGATATGAAGATAGCCATCTTCGACGATGCACCGGCGTCCTGGGCTGCAGCCCTCAATTTCGACCAGAACGGCCGCTACGCCTTCGATATGGCGGCGGGGGACAGGTATCCCATCGACAACATACTGGATGACGAAGAGGCGTTCCAGAATATATATAAGTATATATGGGACTACAACATCAAACTCGCCTTTGACAATTTCTACGGGGAAAATCAGAAATACAACGATTTTCTCCTGCGCATAGACGGCAAGCCCCTGCTTTTCGTATGGAGCCCGAACGGCTTCGTCAACTATGAGTACGACGGCGTCAAACCGGTATGCACCAAGCGTTTCAAGAAGATATTCGACCGCATCCACGCGGATTTCAGGGAAAGGTACGGCGAGGAACTCCATATCTGTGCAGACAAGGCCTTCCAGGACAGGGACCCTTATGTGACGGGCAAGGTCGTGGAATCGATGAACGACTGGTTCGTGGCGGCTCCGAACAATTCCAAGTCGTATACCTTACGTTCAGTCAACAAGTACAACGTCGGTGTCGCCTGCCCTGGCTTCTGGATCAACGACAAGAAGGGGGACAAGTCCATGTTCTTCGACCCCAACCACGGGAAGAGGCTCAGCGAGGCCCTCGACCATTTCATTAGCTACAAGGCAAGTTTCGTAATGCTGGAAGGTTTCACCGATATGTATGAGAATGCGGCCTATTTCCGTAGCACCGACAGCGTATTCTACGATTACCCTAACCAGAGGCTCAATATCCTGAGAAAGTACAGCAGCCGCAACGCCTATCCCGAGAGTATGAACGTGGAGGCCGAAAGCTGTGACCGTTACTTCGACAGGAGCGAGGGCAACAGCGGGCGTCAGTACCGCAGCGGCGACCTCGACGTCTCAAGGGCGGATGATACCTACCGCAGCTGGTGCGTATGCGATACCGAAGCGGGTGAATGGCTGGAGTGGGTGGAACTCCCTTACAGCGCCGGCAACTCAGTCATCAATCTCCGCTACCGTTCTTCCGCCGAGTCGAAGGTGAAGTTCACCGTTGACGGCAAGGACTGTGGGGAGAAGACCCTGCCTTCCACCGGAGGGCAGTGGAAGACAGTCACGGCCGCCACTCTTGAGTTCGACAAGAAGGGCTGGCACAAGACAGTGCTTAACGTAGTTTCCGGCTCCCCTGATTTCAACTGGTTCTCAATAGACAGACAATAATTATGAACAGGAGACTCTTATTTTTCGCACTGTTGCTTGCTGCGGCTATGAACAATCTTTCCGCACAGGACAGACTCTGGTATGACAAACCTGCATCCTGCTGGTTGGAGGCGCTGCCTCTTGGTTGCTCCAACATAGGGGCTATGGTTTATGGAGGTACTGAAGTCGAAACCATAGGCCTCAACGAGGAAACCTTTTGGGCGGGCGGACCGCATTCCAACAACTCCACGGAATCCCTCGCACATCTCGACGAGGTTAGGGAACTGGTTTTTGCAGGACGAGAAGATGATGCCCTCGATACCATCAACAGGTATTTCCTTCCGGGTCCATACGGAATGGAATTCCTTGCCCTGGGCAATCTGAAGATATATTTCGACGGGATAGGCGAGGTCTCTGACTATACCAGGGTGCTCGACCTTGACCGTGCGGTTCTGGACGTTGCCTTCGATTCGGAGGGCTCCCGTCACCGCCGCCGCTATTTCACCTCGCTCAGGGACAGGGTTATGGTGATGCAGTTCTCCGCCTCAGGTCGCGACGCTCTCGGCTTCACGCTCGGCTTCGACGGGCCTTACCGTTTCGAGACTTCGGCGCAGGGCTGCAGTTTTTGCGTAACCGTTGAAGGAAAGGGCCAGGAGGGCGTTCCTGCGGCGCTCAGGGCCGTGTGCAGGGCTGATGTGCGCACCGACGGCGATATCATTTGCGAAAACGGTGTCCTCAAGGTCAGCGGAGCCGGCAAGGCGACTGTGGCTATGAGCATAGCGACCAATTTCGTGGACTATGAAAACGTGGACGGGGACCCCGAGGCACGTAACAGCGAAAGGCTCGCTGCGGTCTCACGCAAATCCCCGCGGCGTCTTCTCCGTCGTCACGAGAAGGCATACGGCGAACAGTATGACAGGGTGAAACTGGAGCTCACTCCTGAGCATCCCGCACCCGAGAGCACGTTCCCGACCGACAGGCGCCTTGCCGCCTTCAGGGACAGCAACGACCTCGGCATGGTCACTCTTATGTTCAACTACGGACGTTATCTGCTCATTTCCTGTTCACAGCCGGGAGGTCAGCCGGCGAACCTTCAGGGCGTCTGGAACGCGGAGGTCAATACACCTTGGGACAGCAAATACACCATCAACATCAATACGGAGATGAACTACTGGCCGGCGGATGTCACGGCCCTTCCGGAAACCGCGGAGCCGCTCTTTTCAATGGTCAGGGATCTCAGCGTGACCGGTGCCCAGACTGCGAGGGTGATGTATGACTGCGACGGCTGGGTTGCCCACCACAATACAGACCTCTGGCGCATAGCCGGACTGGTCGACGGTGCATACTGGGGTATGTTCCCTTGCGGCGGTGCCTGGCTTGCGACCCATATTTGGGAGCATTACCTCTTCACCCGCGACAGGGATTTTCTTCAGGAATACTACCCGGTCCTTCGCGGTTCCGCGGAGTTCTTCCTCGATTTCATGGTGAAGGAACCGTCGGAGGGTTACCTAGTCGTCGTTCCTTCGGTGAGCCCGGAACACGGACCTAAAGGCAAGGAATCCCCGATATGCGCCGGATGCACCATTGACAACCAGATAGTAAGGGACATATTCCTCGCGGTAGAGGGTGCATCGCTCGAGCTCGGCACCGACGAGGATTTCCGCGAGCGCGTCGCCAGCGCCAGGGTTCAGCTTCCGCCGATGAAGGTCGGACGCTACGGCCAGCTTCAGGAATGGATGAGCGACGAGGACGACCCTATGGACCAGCACAGGCATGTATCCCATCTCTATGGACTCTATCCTTCGGCGCAGATCAGCCCTTTTTCGACGCCAGAACTTTTCAATGCGGCGAAGGTCACCCTTATCCAGCGAGGCGATATGGCAACGGGCTGGAGCCTGGGCTGGAAAATCAATCTTTGGGCGCGTCTTCTCGACGGCAATCACGCCTATGCCATACTCCGCAATCTGCTCCATCTGCTTCCGGCAGATTCCGGCGATCCCGACGGAAGGACCTATCCCAACCTCTTCGACGCCCATCCGCCTTTCCAGATAGACGGCAACTTCGGTGCATGCGCGGGTATCGCGGAGATGCTTCTTCAGAGCCACGACGGAGCGGTGCATTTGCTTCCGGCAATCCCGGACGAATGGGAAAGCGGCTCCGTGAGCGGACTCAGGGCGCGCGGAGGCATCACCGTATCCTTCAGCTGGAAGGACGGAGAAATCACAGCCTTAGAAATATCTGGTCACACTGATACTCTTCCGCTTATCAGATCCTCCCTGCCTCTTGCTCCCGGGTGTAAGAAAAAACTCCCCGGAAAGTCTGCCGACCATCCGAAGGAGTCCATTTCAGAATCACCGCTGACTGGAGTCAGGGCGTATGAGTATGATTTTGCGCTCTGATTACTTCTCGAAGTATCTCTTGTAGAGACCGCGGAAGCCTGCTCCGTGACGGGCTTCGTCCTTTGCCATCTCGTGAACGGTGTCGTGGATGGCGTCGTAACCAAGCTGCTTTGCCCTCACCGCGATTGCGAGCTTACCCTCGCAGGCGCCGTGCTCGGCTTCAGCCCTCTTCTTGACATTGGTCTTGGTGTCCCAAACCACATCGCCGAGGAGTTCTGCGAATTTTGCAGCGTGCTCTGCCTCTTCGAAAGCGTATCTCTTGAACGCCTCTGCAATCTCAGGGTAGCCTTCGCGATCTGCCTGACGGCTCATTGCAAGGTACATTCCCACCTCGGTGCATTCGCCCATGAAATGGTCGTTGAGACCCTTGAGAACTTCCTCGTCTTCAACCTTCCCGTCTCCGAGCTTGTGCTCGCATGCGAAGGCGGCGTTTTCCTCTTTCACTTCAACGAACTTGTCTGACTTTGCGTGGCATAAAGGGCACTCTGCCGGGGCTGCGTCACCCTCGTGAACATAGCCGCATACAAGGCATCTGAATTTCTTTTTCATTTTACTTTAGTTTTAACTGTTCATATTATCTTTTTCTGACCGGCAAGGGTTCTTATTTTGAATATTTCAAAATTGAAACCGCTACAAAGATATGAAATCATTTCATTATTTCAAACCTATTCGCCGGAAGAATTGTTGTCAATTTTCCCCATATCGCTTCTGATTCCCGCGTGCATAATGCTATCTGTAATGTTGTGTGTTTGTCACAGTGTTCGACAGGGAGTCCCTTACGGCGACGGCCCTGGACTTCATGGTGGCCATGCTGCGGACCTTTCTGTTGACCGGCATCCGGGAAATCCTCTGCGCCATTTCGAGCGCGCCCCTGTCCTCGCCCTGTTTCAGCCTCATCTCCATCAGAAGATACAGTGGCCGGATCCGGCAAGGAACCTTGTAATATCCTGACAGATACTCCTTTTCCGCCTTTCCGTATTCCCCCATGTCCTCGAGGTTCTGCCCGGTCAGCAGATTGAATGACGGATTTGCGGAAATCTTCTTCCCCAGGGCGAGCATTCCGTTGCTCTCCTCGTACCTGCCCTCCGTCCTCAGCCTGTATCCGCAGTCATACAGGAACTCCCCGTCGTTCCTCAGGTAATAGAGCTTCTTCGCAAGGCTGTCCGAACAGTACCTCGGACTTCCGAAGGCAATGCCCAGCCTGGCCTCTTTGGCATAAGTCCTCGCATCCCTGAGTTCGATCAGGGTTCCGGCACAGAGAAGCGCAAGAATCGCGGCCGGAACAGTGGCGGCCGCAGCCGTAATGGCCATTCCCCTTGACCTGACTCCCGCCGCGGCCCCGAGCAATATTGCAGCAAGAATCCTGAACTGCCACAGGGACAGAGGGTATGAGGCCAGCGAGAACACGACGAGAACGGCGAGTGCATATTCAAGTGCAGACCTTTTCCTTCGCAGAAGCAGCAGCGCGCAAACGGCCGCAAGCGCCGAGAGAACCAGTCCCGGAACTCCGCACTCCATTCCGAAACGCAGGTATTCGCTGAATGCATATTCCGGAACCCCGGCAGCCCGGATTTCAGCCGCGCTGAACGGACCTCCTTCGCGGAAATACAGCTCCTGCGCATCTCCGTACGCGCCAAGAGCCATCCCCGGTCCATAACCTGTCAGCGGTTTTGCTGCTATGGCCTTCGCCTCGATCTTCCATATATGCAGGCGTCCTTTCGCCGATTCCTTCTTGAAGTTGAACAGCAGAACGGCAGCAACTGCCAGAACCGCAGCCGCCGCAGCCAGAGTCCATTTCCTGCGGCTTACGAATCTCCTTACCGCTTCAATCCTCGATATATACAGAAGTGCTGCAAAGGCGAAGGCTGCAAAGGCTGTCCTGCTAAGGGTCAGCGGAAGTATGACAATTCCCGGAATCGAAGCGGCGGCACACAGCAGGGGAAGGGCATTCGTCTTCAATGGCCTGGCTTTTCTGTATTTCAGGGCCTCGGGGATGGTCACGGCCAGCAGCGCGGCTATGAAACCGCCGTATGGACCCGGATTGCCGAAGTCCCCTGTCATCCTGTAATAGAAATGTCCGGGCGAGGATTTCCCGATAAGCTGGAGGACGCCGTAAACGCATTCGTAGAGCAGCACTGCAGCGGCGAGGACAACCATAAGCTTCTCTGCGGCCTTCCCGTCGGTGAATGAGAACAAGGCCCATATTGCAGTGAAAAGCAGCAGGTAGGGAGACAGATCAGCGACGATGAGCCACATGAATTCAACCCCGTTTACCAGGGCTGAAACAAGTTCCAGGCAGGTCAGAAGGACGACCGAGCCTAGGAAAATGGCGTTCAGCTTCTTGTGTGCAGGTTCGTTTCTCATGGTTTGCTATCAGACCGTGAATATATGCGGTAATCTTCAAATGAGAAAAATTTTTTGTGATTTTCCGGATTGTGAATCCCTTTGGCACAAGCAAGTCTTATCTTTGTTCCGAAAGAACTTGCAAAACCTGAGTTATGAAAGAGTTTTTGAGACAGGTTGCGGAGCATTACGTAAAGGCTTTGTCCAATTCGGGCGGGGAAAGCCTGTGCTTCATTTTCCCGAACAGGCGTTCTACCGTGTTTTTCCGGAAGATGCTGGCAGAGGCCTATGCAGCTTCCGGAAGCGGATCGCCCTGCGTTGCCCCGGAACTGATTACGATAAACGACTTTTTCGCAAAGGCCTCGTCTGTC
Organism: Bacteroidales bacterium; assembly: GCA_016293535.1. Classification (GTDB taxonomy): domain Bacteria; phylum Bacteroidota; class Bacteroidia; order Bacteroidales; family UBA932; genus Cryptobacteroides. The sequence goes on from JAEDEB010000017.1 coordinate 28,788, forward strand.
ACCGTGGCGGACAGGATAAGTCTGCTGCTGGAGCTGTATGACTGCTACTGTGAACTTTATCCCAAGGCGGAGCCGCTCGATGAGTTCATATACTGGGGAGATGTTCTTCTTGGGGACTTCAATGATGTGGACAAGTACAGGGTGGACCCATCCCAGCTTTTCACGAACGTGGCGGACTTCAAGTCGATGTCGGATGACTTTTCCTATCTCAGCGCGAACCAGCGGAAGGCGATAGAGTCCTTCCTTGCCCATTTTGCTGCACAGGGAGTCGCAGAGGAGGGCGCATCCTCCGGTTCTGAGGCCTCTTCCGGCGTCAAGGAGACATTCCGCCAGATATGGAACATACTGCTGCCCCTTTATCAGTCTTTCAATTCAAGGTTGAGGGACTCTGGACGGGCTTATGAGGGTATGGTCTACAGGTCCCTTGCGGACAGGATGGAGTCTCCTGACGAATCCTGCCCTCAGTTGCTCCGTCACAGATTCCCCCACGCGGACAAGTTCGTCTTCGTCGGCCTGAATGCCCTGAACGAATGTGAAAAGACTGTCCTCGGGTCCATGAGGGACTGCGGGATTGCGGAGTTCTGCTGGGACTATTCCGGAGAAATGATAAGGGATCCGAGGAACAAGTCTTCCTTCTTCATGGGAGAGAATGTCCGGACTTTTCCTCAGGCATTCGAGCTGGACCCCGAAGGAGTGTCCCTGCCGGAGTTCAATGTCGTGAGTGTGCCGTCCGCGGTGGGACAGGTCAAGCAGCTTGCCGGAATAATCGGGGATTCGAACCCTGACGACTGCGCCGTCGTACTCCCCGACGAGACCCTTCTTGTTCCCCTTCTGAACAGCATCCCTTCCGGCATTGCCTCCGTCAATGTGACTATGGGCTACCCAATGTCGTCCAGCGAGTTTTTCGCCTTCATGCACTCTGTTCATCAGATGCAGCTGAACCTGCGTTTCAAGGGAGGGGAGTGGTGCTTTTACCATAAATACGTATGGGATATATTCGCCAGCGGAATATTCCGTGGCATCATCGCTGCCGACGGGAATCTGGCGGAGAAGACGGATGCGATCAGGCGGGAAAGGAAATACTATATACCGCAATCCGACCTGACTGGGGCCGGACTGCCCGCAGAACTCTTCACTGTTGCTGTGGACAGCCCCTCCGGCTGCCAGCCCGAAGGGGGTAGGGAGGCGGTGGAGCAGTTCTCTGCATATCTCTGCCGTCTGGCATCATGGCTTGGCCCGAGACTGGGATTCGCCCTCGAAACTGATTTCGCGAGGGAGTATTACACCAGTGTGCGCAGGCTCTCGTCCAAGGGACTGGATGTCAGGCTTCAGACATTCGTCCGCCTGCTGGAGTCCACTCTTTCGGCAGTGAGCGTTCCTTTCAACGGAGAACCGCTTGCAGGGCTCCAGATTATGGGCCCTCTCGAAACCCGTGCTCTGGATTTCAAGACCGTCATCATACTTTCAGCCAACGAAGGAGTCTTTCCCGGCAGGAATGTCAGTTCGTCCTTCATACCGCCTCAGTTGCGCAAAGGCTTCGGCCTGCCGACCTATGAATATCAGGATGCCGTATGGGCCTATTATTTCTACAGGATGATATCCAGGGCGGAGAAGGTGTGGATGCTGTACGATTCGCGTACGGAGGGCATGAGTTCCGGCGAGGAGAGCCGCTATATCAAGCAGCTGCGTTACCACTTCGGCGTCGATATCAGAAACCATGTGGCCAAGTCCTCCATCTCCGGGGCGCCGGCCTCCCCCGACTTCATAGAGAAGACGGCGGAGGATCTGAACAGCATATATGACATGAGGCTCTCGCCTTCGTCCGTTCTCGCTTATGTGGACTGTCCTGTAAAGTTCTATTACCAGAAAATCCTGAAGCTCAGCAGGGAGGACGAGGTGTCCGAATCCATGGACAACGGAATGATAGGCACGGTATACCACGACACGATGCGCGACCTCCTTATGGGAGAAAGTGAGATGCTCGAGCTCAGGCCTTTCGACAAACTGGACAGGAATAACCGCACGAAGGGACAGGATTACGTGTCGAGGTCATACTTGCGGGAGTGGTCCCGCAGGGAAGAGGTCATTCGCAAAAAGGTCATCTCCCATATCTGCGCCCAGCTGCATACAGATGAGCTTGCTGGCAGGGATGTAGTGATGGCCAATGTCATAGTCAGATATGTATTGAAGACCATAGAGAGGGAACTGGAGATGATGGAGGCTTCCGACATGGCCCTGTATGAAGTTGTGGGTCTGGAAATGCCCATGGAGTGGCGCTGCGGGGATCTGGTGTTCTTCGGCATAGTCGACAGGGTGGACCGATTCGGAAAAGCAGGGCTCAGGCTGGTGGACTACAAGACGGGAAGGGACAATCCGGATGCCCTCGTTCCTGCTCCGGGCAAGGAGTCCTCCTATGTGGACTCCATATTCAACGCCTCGGACAGCAAGCACGCGGAACGCAAGGCCGCCCTTCAGTTCTATATCTATGACAGAATGCTGGAAAGCCATTACGGCCTCGGAGCGGGAGCGGTTTCCAATTCAATGTACTCCACTACTGACATTTTCAGGCAGGCGCCGCAGATTTCGGCCTTTTCGGACAGTTTCAGGAACCTTGTCCAGAGCCGGCTTGAAGAACTCCTTGCGGAGATGACAGACCCCGGGGTCCCGTTCACCAGAACCTGCGATGTCAGGCTTTGTGAATACTGTGACTTCAGAATGATTTGCGGAAGGTGACACTATGATAGAAATAATGAAAGCATCTGCAGGTTCGGGAAAGACCCACCTGCTGACAGAAAAATATATCAGGCTCCTTCTTGAGTCAAAGGACAGGCACGAATACAGGCACATACTCGCCGTGACCTTTACCAACAAGGCCACTGAGGAGATGAAAAGCCGCATACTCAAGGAACTGCACACCCTTTCCTCCACCCCGGAGAAATCCCCGTATTTCGCAGAGATGAGGGGCTTGTATCCTGATGTGGCGTCCCTGCAGGAGGCAGCTTCGACCTTGCTTTTCAACATTCTCCACGATTATGGGGCCTTCGCCGTGAGCACCATAGACAAGTTCTTCCAGCAGGTACTGAAATCCTTCTCGCGTGAACTCGGTCATTTTTCTGCATACCAGGTGGAACTTGACAGAAAGGCCCTCATCTCCGAGGCGGTGGTCCGCGTGCTGGACTCCCTTACGACTGAGAAAAAGGATGAGAGGCTGGTCGGCTGGCTTACCGACAATGCTCTTTCAAGCATTGAGGACGGCAAGGGTTTCAATCTGGAAAAGTCGGTGACGGCTGTTGCAGAGCGCATTCTCAGCGAGGAACACAGGGCAAAGGCCGAAGCCTGCGGTCTGGATCCCGGGACTATGTATGACGACAATCTTGCCGGCGTGCTTTCGGAAATATGTGACAGGGTCGAGACGGAGTATCTGGAAGAGATCAGCTCAGCCGTAGAGGATGTGTATGACGCTTTTGCAGAGGATGAAGTAGATCCCAAGGATACCTACAGGGGCTTCATTGACTCTGCTCTCAGAAAGTTCAGGAAGATTGACAAGGACAGGCGTCTTCGCAAGAATCTGCTTTCCGACCCGCTCAACGCCACTTTCACCTCAAGATGCGGAACTTACGATGCGGATCCCCGTGGCTGGTTTACGGCCGGGAACAAGGCTCTGGCTTCGAAGATTTCTCAGCGTACCGTTATTGCGGTCGCTGACTTTGCAGGCTGTTTCGGCGAGCGCTTGAAACTCTACAGGACCTCGAGGCTGATAAAGTCCCAGGTCTACGGAATGGGACTGGCCAACGATCTCTCGAGGACCTTCGCAGAAATGCTCAAGGAGAAGAATGTGCTGAGTCTTGATGACTCCAATACCATACTCAAGGGCATAATTGACGGTACAGACGCTCCTTTCATATACGAAAAGATGGGAGTACGCTTCGAGCATTTCCTTCTCGACGAGTTCCAGGACACCTCTCGCATCCAATGGGACAACTTCAAGCCATTGCTCGCAAACAGCGATGCCCAGGGATTCTACAATCTTATTGTCGGCGATGTGAAACAGAGCATCTACCGCTGGAGAGGCTCGGACTGGAATCTTATCAAATCGGAGATAGCCAAGGATTTCAGTGTAAGCGAGAACAGTCTCAAGCAGAACTGGAGAAGCAGCCGGGAAATCATAGAATTCAACAATGCCTTCTTCAGCAGTTGCGCCCGGCGTCTTGATGCCCAGCTCGGAGTCAATGAGATAAGGGAGATTTATGCGGATGTCATACAGGATAACTCGCCGTCGCCGAAACTGTCCGGAGGCGTGGATGTCATATTCTGTCCGGAGGATGAGGATATGGATGTTCTCCGGAGGGAGAATGCGGCTGTGCGGAACTGTGTGGAGGAGGCTCTCGCCTCCGGTTTCCGCTATTCCGACATAGCGGTACTTGTCCGAGGCAAGGCGGAGGGGGCGCAGCTTGCCGCCTATCTGGTGGAGAATAATATCCCGGTGCTGACGGATGACTCCATGATGATACTCTCGTCTTCGGTGGTGAGGCAGCTCGTAGCCCTGCTCTCAAGTATCGACAACCCTGCGGACGAGATGTCCGGCTATCTTTCCGGCCTTCTGGACGTGGAGCTACCGGAAGAGTATCATTCCCTCATGGACCTTTGCGAGCAGTTGCTCCGTTCCCTCAGGGACATCGACTCCGCCAGGTATGATGAGGAGTCCATATACATCCAATCCTTTATGGACAAGGTAAAGGATTTCCAGTCAAGGGGGAGGGACGGGCTCCACGCCTTCCTTGCAAGCCTTGAGGGAGACAAGAGTAGCATCAGTTCGCCATCAGTGGGCAACTCGGTGAGGGTCATTACTATACACAAGTCTAAAGGCCTCGCTTTCCCGTTCGTGATAGTGCCTTTTGCGGAGAAGATAAACCTCTTCAAGGCGGAAAACTCCTGGTGCCGGCCGGATGTGGAGGGCACTGAACTGGAGGAGGCTGCCGCCGGCATCTATGACGTCAAGCTGTCAGGCAAGAGCGAGGGGACGTATTTCGAAGGGGAATACAGGGAGGAACAGCTCAAACAGGCGGTGGACAATATCAATGTGGCCTATGTGGCCTTTACCCGGGCAAGGTATCAGCTCAGGATTGTGGCGGCGCAGCCTTCTGCAAGTTTCCTTTCAGCCTATGCCTCCGACCGCAACTGCGCAGTCAAGGATTTCTCCGAATTGCTCTATGCCTATACAGACTCTGACGACCGTGTGATGGAATGCTCACGTACCGAGGGTTTCGTGGCCGACAAGGATGACGACGAGTACATCCCTTTGCAGGCATCCTACGAATCCTGGCCTCTCGGGGAGAGGCTTGTTTTCAGCCGCGATTCCTCCGATTTCTTTTCCGACAGCGGTGAAACGGGTTTCAGCGCATCCAGAAGGATAAGGGGAGTGGTGCTTCACGGAATACTCTCCGAGACCATAGTTCCCGATGACCTCCCCGGAGCGGTAAGCAGGGCTGTGGAAAAGGGACTGGTCCCTGCGGAGGATGCTCCTGAGGTGCTGGCTGAACTCTCAGAGAGAGTCGAGAAGGGACGGGAGAGAGGCTGGTTCCCTTCCGATGCCTCATTGGTGCGGAACGAGGTGACTCTGATGGACACCGACGGCAGTCTTCTGCGTCCGGACCGCGTGGTGGAGGATGGAGAAGGTGGTCTGTTCGTCATAGACTACAAGTTCGGGGAGCAGAAGCCTTCTTACAAGGTCCAGGTCGGGGGATATGCGGATATGTTCAGACGTATGGGATATAAAAATGTGCAGGCTGCGATATGGTATGTGGATAGTGAAAATGTAGTATATTTGTAACTATGGAGAAAGATTACAATACCGAAAGAAAAGGCCTCAGGCTGCCTGAGTACGGACGCAATGTCCAGAAGATGGTGTCCGGCCTGATGGATATTGAAGACAGGCAGAAGAGAAACGAGCAGGCGAGGGCCGTTGTAAAGGTTATGGAACTGCTTAATCCCCAGGTCCATCTGCAGGAGGATTATGAGAGGAAACTCTGGGACCATCTCTTCATTATTTCCGACTTCAGGCTGGATGTGGACTCTCCGTATCCGAAGCCGACTCCGGAGGACCTCGAGACCAGACCGGCTCCGGTTCCGGTGGAGAAGCGGCCCATCAAGGCAACTCATTACGGAAGGAATATAGAGAGCATCATAGATCTGATTGCAGGACTCGAGGATGGAGAGACCAAGACCTGGGTCATACGCAATCTTGCGATTTATATGCGTACCCAGTACCTTATCTGGAACAAGGATTCGGTTGCGGACGAGACCATATTCTCTGACATAGAGAAACTCTCAGGAGGCAGAGTCAAGGTTCCCGAGGGGCTGGAACTTACAAAGGTCGCAAGCGATGCCAATTTCTCTAGACCCGGTACAGGGCTCCCGAAGAAACAGAACCAGAAGAAGAACAGAAGGAATTTCAAGAAATAGGAATGAAGGAGCAACGGATTTCCCAAAGGTGGCGAGTCATATTTGCGAAGGCAGGCGGACTGCTGGTGTTTCTAACCACTCTGCTTGTCTTTCTTGCTTGTCTGTCCTATCTGTTCAGCTGGAAGGTGGACCAGAGCCTTATGAGCGACCCTGCAATGCTGGACAGGTCTGTGGACGTACACAATATATGCGGGAAGATAGGCTTCAAGACCGCCCACGCCCTGGTCTCCTCATTTCTGGGCCTCGGCATTTTCGTACTCCTGCTGATGTTTTTTGAAATCTCGCGCCATCTGGCATTCAGGACGATGCCGGCACATCCCGTGCGCAAGCCCCTGCTCTACCTTTCCGGCGCAATCCTGCTTTCAAGCATACTTTCCTTCGTATCGGGACTCGTGTCTGCGGATACGGCTTTCGGCGGCGGACTTGGCGGGAAAGTGGGGTATGGACTCTGTGCATCGGGGAAGAATCTTATAGGCATTCCCGGCACTGCTGCAGTGCTGATTTTCCTGACTGTGCTCTGGATGGTCTTCGCAAGCAGGCGATTTGCCGACTGGTTCTCCGGGCTTTTCGAGAAGAAGCAGAGGAAGGACAAGGAAATTCCGGAAGCAGTCTTGCCTGAACTTGTCTCCATGGACTCTGAGACTGACCTTGGCCATGCAGGCGAAGCTGGAGAAGCAAGCGCAGCAGGCGAAGTTGGCGAAACTGGCGAAGTTGGCGAAGAAGGCAACGCTGAGGCTGCGGTCGATCTGGAGTCTCTTGAGGCTATGGGGGACGGGGAACCTGACCCGGCCGACAGTGTTGACGTACAGCCCGACCATGCTGGCGAAGTTACAATAGTCGAAGGCGTGGATATGACGGCTCCCGTTGAAGAGCTTCCTCCAATTGACCCTAAACAGGACATAGAGAATTTCAAGTTTCCGCCTCCGGTAGACCTTCTTTCAGACTATACGGACAAGATTTCCAAAGTATCCCGCAGCGAGGTTGAGACCAACAACCAGAGGATACGCACCACCCTTGAGAGTTACCGCATAGGTGTGGATTCCGTGACGGCCATAGTAGGTCCGACGGTGACCCTCTACAAGGTCAAGCTCGCTCCAGGGGTCAAGAGCGCACAGGTCAAGAATGTCGAGAACGACATAGGCATGGCGCTGAACAACTCCTCTGTACGTGTGACCATACTTTCAGACTCGGTCGGAATCGAGGTTGCGAACGACACCAGGTCCATAGTGCCGCTCAAGGCCCTCTTCAACGACAGGTCTTTCAGGGAGTCCAAGGCTGAGCTGCCGGTAGCCATAGGATATACGATTACCCAGCAGGTCAAGACCTTCGACCTTGCGGATACTCCGCATCTTCTTGTTGCCGGGGCGACCAAGCAGGGTAAGTCCGTGGGCCTCAATGTTATAGTTACTTCACTCCTCTACTCGAAGCATCCTTCAGAGCTGAAGTTCGTCTTCATTGACCCGAAGATGGTCGAGTTCACTCCTTACAAGAAACTCATCAGGCATTATCTCGCAACCATGCCGACAGCCGTGAGCGAATCTGAGGAAGAGGACAGCATAATCGTCAAGAAGCACGACAAGGCGGATGAGATTCTCCGCTCCCTCTGCCTCGAGATGGACGAAAGGTATGAACTGATGAGTCTAGCGGACACCAACAAGGTGACCGACTACAACGCCAAGTACAAGGCCAGACGCCTTCGCCCGGACAAGGGTCACAGATATCTGCCGTATCTTGTGGTGGTCATAGACGAGTATTCGGATCTCATAATGTCCGGCGGAGCCGACCAGAAGTCGATGAGCCGCAGCGTCACGACCTCCATCATACGTCTTGCCCAGAAGGGAAGGGCAGCAGGAATCCATGTGATCATTGCGACCCAGAGGCCTACGGTTGACGTCATAACGGGACTCATCAAGGCGAACTTCCCTACCCGAATCGCTTTCAGGGTAGTATCGAGAACGGACTCGGCTACCATCCTGGATACTCCGGGAGCAGAGAAACTCATAGGCCGGGGTGATATGCTCTACTATGAGGGCATCAAGCTCGAAAGGGTTCAGTGCGCGTATGTGGATCCGCAGGAAACAGAAAGACTCACGAAATTCATTGCGGACCAGAAGGGCTTCCGCCAGCATTACGGAACTCCGTACTATCTACCTGAACTTCCTGCAGACAGTTCGGAACCGTCATCCTCTGCCTCGATAGGCAAGCTCGATCCGAATTTCGACGAGGTTGCAAGGCTCGTGGTAACCAACCAGCGGGCGTCGACAACAGACGTTCAGAAACGTATGGGCATGGGGTTTGCCCGCGCGAGCCGTGTGATGGACCAGCTTCAGGCTGCCGGCATAGTGGGACCTCCGGATGGGGCAAAGCCGCGTCAGATTCTTGTCCAATCCCTTGATGAACTGGATGAACTTCTGGCAAATCTCGACAACAGATAGCTGATCTTGAATATGTTTTCCGTTCATATCCCCTTCTCCATCAGGCACTTTGCTGCAGTCACGAAGTTCCTGCTCTCGGCAGCATTGCTCCTGCTGCCGGGCTTCATGGCCTACGCCCAGGTCAGGGGCCCGCTTGCAAGCTTTACGGAAAAGGTCAGGACATCCAGAATCGATTTCACCTATTCGTACACCGCGTCATCATTCAGGGGCAGCGGCAAGGCTTCTGTACAGAAGGATTGCTTCCTCCTGACAATGGGGAATTTCGAGATTTTTTGCGATGGAAAGCAGATGTGGACAGTCGACAGGGAAAACAAGGAGGCCGTAGTGGAAACGGTCGACTCCCCGGATGTGGCCGGAAGCCTCAATCCTGCCCTTCTCGTGGCCCATCTGGACAAGGCGTTCACTGTCAAGTCTTCAACACCTCTGACATATAAGGGTGTGACGGCAGAGAAATATGTCCTGCTCCCTTCTTCAGCCCCGGCCGATCTTGTGGAACTCACGGTTACCGTAGCCGCCGACGGCACCGCAATTCTTGCTGCAAGGGCAAAGGTAAAGGACGGAACCGTTACTGATTTCACGTTCCCGTCCTTCAAGATTTCCGGAATGTCGGACATATCGGATTTCCGCCTCAGTGAGTCCTCATTCCCTGGAGATTA
>JAEDEB010000018.1 GCA_016293535.1 Bacteroidales bacterium
GGATGCCGACAGATGCGGAGTCTATTGTGGTGCAGCACGAAGCCATGCAGATGATGGCAAGCACCGTGACAAGTATCGCTATGACAGCGCTTTTGCGAATTCTGAAGTTTGTCATCTGGTCAATGTTTACTTAATACAAAACAGAGGATGGACGGCATCAGCCGCCCATCCTCTTTAAAAATATATATATTACTGCTCGTCAGGAGCATCGTTGCCCTGGTCCTGAGGTCCTTGCTGGAAACCTGCGTCCTGAGGTCCCTGCTGGCCGGCCTGCGCGGCCTTTGCCATATCCTCGGAAGCGGCGTGCCAAGCCTCCTCGAGTTCCTTGTTGTACCTGTCGATGTCGGCAATGTTCTTGGCTTCGACAGCCTTCTTGAGTTCCTCGTTTGCGTGCTCGATGGCTGCTTTCTTCTCAGCAGGAATCTTGTCGCCGTACTCCTTCAGGTTCTTTGCGGTCTGGAAGCACATGGCATCGGCGTTGTTGATCTTGTCGATACGCTCCTTCTCAGCCTTGTCGGCCTCTTCGTTGGCCTTGGCTTCGTCACGCATCCTCTGGATTTCCTCGTCGGAAAGACCGGAGGAAGCCTCGATTCTGATGTTCTGTGCCTTGCCTGTTGCCTTGTCGGTCGCGGAGACGTTGAGGATACCGTTGGCGTCTATGTCGAAGGTTACCTCGATCTGAGGTACTCCACGCGGAGCCGGAGCAATGCCGTCGAGGTGGAACTGACCTATGGTCTTGTTGTCCTTTGCCATAGGACGCTCGCCCTGAAGCACGTGGATGTCAACGGACGGCTGGTTGTCGGCTGCGGTCGAGAATATCTGGCTCTTCTTGGTAGGGATTGTGGTGTTCGCATCGATGAGCTTGGTCATCACACCACCGAGGGTTTCGATACCGAGAGAAAGCGGAGTTACGTCGAGCAGGAGGACATCCTTCACGTCGCCTGCGAGGACACCGCCCTGGATAGCTGCTCCGATGGCAACCACTTCGTCAGGGTTCACGCTCTTGTTAGGCTCCTTGCCGAAGAACTTCTTCACAAGTTCCTGAACTGCAGGGATACGGGTAGAACCGCCCACGAGGAGCACCTCGTCAATCTGTGAAGGCTGAAGGTTTGCATCCTGGAGTGCCTTGCGGCAAGGCTCGAGTGTCTTCTGGAAGAGTTCGTCGGAGAGCTGTTCGAACTTTGCGCGGGTGAGGGTCTTCACAAGGTGCTTAGGCATACCGTCAACCGGCATTATGTAAGGGAGGTTGATCTCGGTGGATGTCTGGCTGGAAAGCTCGATCTTTGCCTTCTCGGCAGCTTCCTTGAGTCTCTGGAGTGCCATAGGGTCTTTCTTGAGGTCCACTCCGCCGTTCTCCATTGCGAACTCGCGGGCAAGCCAGTCGATGATTACCTGGTCGAAGTCATCACCTCCGAGGTGGGTGTCACCGTTGGTGGACAGAACCTCGAACACTCCGTCGCCGAGTTCCATTATCGAGATATCGAATGTACCGCCTCCGAGGTCGAACACTGCGACCTTCATATCCTTGTTCTTCTTGTCAAGGCCGTATGCAAGCGCAGCTGCGGTAGGCTCGTTGATGATACGCTTTACTTCGAGACCTGCGATGCGGCCGGCTTCCTTGGTTGCCTGACGCTGGCTGTCGGAGAAGTATGCCGGCACGGTGATGACTGCCTCTGTAACCTCCTGACGGAGATACTCTTCAGCGGTTTTCTTCATCTTCTGGAGTATCATTGCGGAAATCTCCTGAGGAGAATAGAGACGGCCGTCGATGTTGACGCGAGGGGTGTTGTTGTCGCCCTTCTCGACCGAGTAAGGCACACGTGAGATTTCCTTGCTTACCTGGTCATAGGTCTCACCCATGAATCTCTTGATCGAGAATATGGTCTTGTGAGGGTTGGTGATAGCCTGACGCTTTGCAGGGTTACCGATTTTCCTTTCACCGCCGTCGGTGAATGCCACTACCGAAGGAGTGGTGCGCTGTCCTTCGTTGTTGATGATGACGGTAGGCTCGTTGCCTTCCATTACGGCTACGCAAGAGTTCGTAGTTCCGAGGTCAATACCAATAATCTTTCCCATAGTTTTATTCCTTTTTTATTTTTTTCGTTCAATTCATTTCCGTCAGTCCCGGACCCTTTTGTCCGGGCGACGGCAGGGGTTGAAACGAAACGCGTGCCATTGGAATTTGTGCCATACTTACTGACAATTTGGCAGATTTTGTACTACCTTTGCGCCGCTATGGAATACAGGGAACTGACAAAAGAGGAATTCGCAGACATCCAATCGCGCATTCTTTATGAGGATAACCACCTTATCGTTGTCAACAAGAGGGTAGGCGAGATTGTCCAGGGTGACAGGACAGGGGATGAATGCCTTGCCGATACTCTGAAGGCCTTCGTCGCACTCAGGGACGGAAAGCCGGGAAAGGTGTTCATGGGAGTTCCGCACCGTCTTGACCGGCCGGTAAGCGGCATCTGTATGTTCGCAAAGACAAGCAAGGCGCTGGAACGCCTGAATGCGATGTTCCGTGAGGGTGAGGTGCATAAATGGTACTGGGCGCTCGTGTGCAAGGAACCTCCCGCACCCGGGGCTGCCCTGGAGAACTGGCTGGGCCGCAATGAGAAACAGAACAAGGCCTATGTGCTCCCTGCGAAGAAAGGGGAGGCGAAACTCGCCAGACTGGAATATGAGTACATAGGACGTACCGACAGGTACTTCCTGCTTGAGGTCCGGCTGCTGACGGGCCGTCATCATCAGATACGCTGCCAGCTTTCACACGCCGGTATGGTGATAAAGGGGGATTTGAAATACGGAGCGCCGAGGAGCAATCCTGACGGCGGCATCTGCCTTCACGCGCGCAGGATTACTTTTGTCCATCCTGTCCGCAAGGAGGAGATGACCGTTGAGGCCCCGGTGCCTTCTTCCTGGAAAGGCATCGCCGGCATCCTCGGTTAAGTAATCCTCAGGGCCAAAGTCCAGTCCGGAGGCAATCAGAGAACCCCGGCATTGCGCCATGCTTCGACAAGGGCGGCGCAATCCTTCTCAGCGGTATCATAGTCTATCCCGTAGTGGCTGACAAGCTTGTCCGCAAGATCCTTCAGCTCGAAATCCTTTCCGTAGAACTCTTCCCACAGAAGGGCGGCACTCTCGTTCAGGGACAGCATCTTGTTGAAATCTATGTTCTCAAGCCCTTCGGCTACAACAACGTTTTCTCCGCATATCGAGCGGAGACGGAATCCATTCTTCAGTTTCACTGGTTAATCTCAAGTATTGTATCGCAGTATTCGGACACTTTCCGGCGATGGGTTATGAATATCATTGTCTTGCTGCGTTCGCTCTCGGTCAGCCTTTCCAGCAGGAGTTCCTCCGTAGGCTCGTCCAGGGCTGAACTGAATTCGTCGAGCAGCAGTATGGACCCGGGACGCAGAAGGGCGCGGGCTATGGCTATCCTCTGGGCCTGTCCTTCGCTGAGCCCGCCTCCGGCTTCGAAGCACTGCAGGTCCAGTCCCTCCGGGGCTTCGAGCACGAAATCCGCCGCTGCGGTGCGGAGCGCTTCCTTCATCTGTTCTTCAGATGCTTCCGGATTGCCCATCAGCAGGTTCTCTCTCACCGAACCGCTGAAGAGGGTGTTGCCCTGAGGCACATATACGAGGTTGCATCTGGTGGATCCGCTGACTTTTGCTTCGGAGTTCCCGTCATAGACAACGATGCTGCCTGCGGATGCGTTCTCGAGGGCGAGCATAAGTTTTATGAGTGTGGTCTTGCCGGCCCCCGTCTCTCCTATGATAGCAGTCCTGCTGCCGGGAGTGAAGTCGTGGCTGAAGTCCCTGAAAATCGATTTGTCACTGTCTTCGTAATGGAAATCTAGGTGCTCCACCCTGATTCCTGCAGGACTTTTCAGGAATATCTTCTTGCCTTCCTCTTCTTTGGGAAGTGATTCCAGTTCATTAAGTCTGTCCACGGAAGCTGTGCAGTGGAAGATGCCCGGGAGCTGGTCGCTCATCTGGACCAGAGGTCTCTGGAGCTGTCCGACTAGCTGGAGAAAGGCAGTCATCAGACCGTAGGTTACAGTCCCGTGGAACAGTCCCGCAACTCCCCAGAGGAAGGCGAGCGCATATCCTCCGCCGAGGACGAGGCTCATCAGTATGCGCGAAAGGAGACTGAAACGGGTGCGTTTCATTGATTTCCTGTACAGATTGTCCTGGAGTGAAGCCAGGGTTGCCGAGCTTTCTCCGTCGTACTCGAGTGACTTGATGAGTGTCTGGTGCTGAACGCTTTCCTGAACATGGCTCTGGACGAGGCTGTCGTTCCTTTTTACCTCCAGGGTGAGTTTCCTCATCTTTCCCATTATGTACTTTCCTCCGAATATGCCGGCCGGTAGCACTATGGCAAGTACCCAAGCGAGTCTGGATTCGAGGAAGAGCAGGTAGGCGAAGGCGGCCAGGAACTGGACACCCGTTCCTATGAGATTGGGGATGGTGCTGCAGCAGGTCGTGGCTACCGAAGAGCTGTCGTCCTGTATCCTGTTGAGTATGTCCCCGGAATGGAACTTTCCCCTTACGTCGCCGCTGAGTTTGAGAAGGGAGTCGAACTGGTTCTGTCTCACATCATTGCGCAGCCTGACTGACGCTCTGGTCTGTATGTAGGTCTTCAGCCCTCCGAGGGCGTCGCGAAGAATGATGATGCCTATCATCGCAGCCCCGAATGCCAGGAGCGCTGTCCTCATGTCGGCAATCCCGAGGGTGACGGCCGCTTCCGTATGGCCAGTGGCTATGTCCACGAGGGTTTTGCTGACAAATACATAGCCCATCGTCAGCGCGATGAGTGCGAAATGGCACAGTATCGATGCGGCGACGGTCCATCCGTATGGCCTGGCGGCCTTTAGAAACCAGCGTAAATAGTGCATAATCGGGTGCGGCAAAGATAGAGAGTTTTTTCATATATTTGCCGCAATCTGGAGACCTGTGACAATGGAAACGAAGACAGTGGATAATGAGATTCTGATTTCTGCGGTGCGGGATTTCGTCGCCGAGGGAAGGTCTGTCGAGTTGCGCTGCAAAGGCAACAGTATGAACCCGTTTCTGGTCAGCGGAAGGGATTCCGTTACGGTCGGACCATTCACGGATGCGGACATAGTGCCGGGCGCCGTCATACTGGGCCGTGACAGCTCAGGCCGGTGGCTGCTCCACCGCGTCGTGAAATGCTGTGGTTCTCAGGTGATTCTCAACGGAGACGGGAATGCGTCCTGGCTGTTCGAAATCGTCGACAAGGGGGAGATTGTTGCGGTGGCCAGGTCCTTCGTCATTCGCGGAAAGAGGGTCGAGACCGGCAGTCTCCGTTGGCGCAGCTGCTCATACCTGTGGCATCTTGCCGGCCGTATCGCGCTGGGCCGATGGTCGTTGCGCCGGATCATACTCGGGCTGTGGCGCCGTCTCCATCTCAGAGACAGCAGGTTCCGGAAGACAGAAGTGCGGCATCGGCGTCAGGCAGACATTTCAGATGCCAGCACTTTACGGTGGAAATGACCTTTTCGAGAGTTCGGTTCTCAGCGTCAGCCCAGTCCCTGTCCCAGCTCATGCTTGAGCAGGATGGCGCAAGGGCCGCATAGGCCTCGAGTGTACCGAGCCTCCGGATTTCGTTGTGCGGGGCCTGCTCCAGTCTTACGATGCCCCCGACGGGTACGTTGTCGTTGATATAGCAGGGCGTCTTTCCGCTCCAGGGAGTTCCGAAGACCCTGACCGTCCCGTCCACGATGCGGATTACCGGGTTGTCGTCGTTCAGAAGCCATGTACCCGGAATGTTCTCCAGCCAAAGGCGGCTATGTGTGCTTTTCCCCGTCCCGCTTCGTCCGAGGAAAACATATCCGCGGCCGTCTCTTACAGTTACGGAAGCGTGTATCATCAGGGTGTCGTGCGCTGCCGTATGGTAGGCGAACATCAGCATCATCGAATTTCCTATGTAATTGTCGGCTTCGCGGTATCTGATCCCCTGCGGCAGATGGAGGGTTGCTCTGTTGCCCCGTACCATCAGTATTGCCCCGGGTTTTTCGGGGGTGAATGAGAATCCGAAGTTCATGGCCCCGTCGTCCCCGCGGAATACCCAGATGTATGGGGCTTCGTCGTTGAATCGCCCTGCGATGCTCCCCGCCTCCGGCAGATCTCCCATCTCGACCCTCACCGCAAAGAGACATCCGCAATCGTCGGCTGCAGAGATCAGGAACGGCTTGTATGCACCGAGTATGCGCTCGGAATTGACACCATCCGGAAGGGACAGCGAGAAACTGTGTCCTGCGACTTCGTATATTCTGACTGTGTCCATGTCCTTGTTACATAAGTAGATGTGAGATGTCCCGACCTTGTGCGTATGCCTCGCGGATTTCGCTGGACGACACATCCACGAGAGGCGCATCGACCGTGAGTATGCGGTAATCCGCATTCTCCGCCATCAGCGATTCCCTCTCCGCGGCTATATCCCAGCCCTCGCGCGGAAAAACGATGATCCCGTAATCGAGCAGTATGTGTGCATATTCCTTCCAGCGTCTGAAATCCGCAATCTGGTCTCCGCCTGTGACGAGGGTGAAGTTTTCCTCCGGGTGCATGGCCTTGAGGGCGTCGAGGGTCTTGTAGCTATAGTTCGGCTGTGGAAGACGGAATTCTATGTCGCAGACCTCTACCTTGCCTCCGAGTTCGGGATGACGGCCCACCGCTTCGACAGCCGCTTCGTACCTCTGCCGTCCAGAAGAACCGTCGATGTCCTTCAGGGGATTCTTCGGCGTGACGACAAGAAGAACCTTGTCGAAAAGCATGACGAGATGTCTGAGAATCGACAGGTGGCCTATGTGAAGGGGATTGAATGATCCGCCGTATACCGCAGTCTCCATTGATTGTCGCTTTGTTCCTGACAACTGTTCCTTCCTTTTCAGCTTTGTCCGCCTTTCCGGCCTTGTCAGAGGGCGAGAAATCCGTCTACTATGCGCTCGGCCTCGGCCAAGGTGAGTTCCAGCTTGTCATTGACCAGTTCGACATCGAACTTGCCTCTGGCGAACTCCAGCTCGGACCCGGCCTTGGCGAGCCTCTCTTCTATCGCCTCCTTCGAGTCAGTTCCTCGTCCGGTCAGCCTTTCCCTCAGTACTTCAAGAGATGGCGGGCAGATGAGTATGCTGAGAGCCTTGTCTCCGAAATATTTCTTGAGATTCCAGCCACCCTTGACATCCACGTCGAATATGATGACGTGGTCCCTGGACCATATCCTCTCGACTTCGGACTTGAGTGTTCCGTAGAATTTGTCGTGGTAAACTTCCTCGAATTCCACGAAAGCTTTCTGTTCTATGAGTTCCCTGAACCTTGCCGGGTCGATGAAATGATATTCCACTCCGTCCCTTTCCTTGCCCCTCGGGGCCCTTGATGTTGCCGAAACCGAGAATTCGAACTCCGGATGAAGGCCGAGCAGGTGATTTACAACCGTGCTCTTGCCCGCACCTGACGGTGCTGAAAATATGATGACTTTTTCCATAACTGCTGTCTGGCGTGCAAAGTTAGCAATCATTCACGAACTCGAAAAAAAGAAGAGAGTGACTGTCAGTCTGTCGACATTCAGTCACTCCCTTCAATATTCTTGCGGAGTCGCTGTTACTCTGCCTTGCCGTTGGAGCCGAGTACATTCACAATCTTGTGGATGTAGAGCTTCTTCATGTTGTCGCGGGCAGGACCGAGGTACTTGCGAGGGTCGAACTCTGCCGGCTTCTCAGCGAATACCTTGCGGATGGCAGCGGTCATTGCGAGACGGGAGTCGGAGTCGATGTTGATCTTGCATACA
Source organism: Bacteroidales bacterium (assembly GCA_016293535.1). Classification (GTDB taxonomy): domain Bacteria; phylum Bacteroidota; class Bacteroidia; order Bacteroidales; family UBA932; genus Cryptobacteroides. The sequence continues at coordinate 7,813 of JAEDEB010000018.1, forward strand.
GCGCTCTTTGCAGCCTCGCGGAGCTGCTCCTCAGGAATGCCTACTGCAGCCTTGAGGGCACCGCCGAACTTGTTGATGGTGTCAACTTCCTCCTGCGGAACTGAAGAGGAACCATGGAGAACGATAGGGAAGCCAGGGAGTTTTGCCTCAACCTCGTGGAGCACGTCGAATGCGAGTGGCGGCGGTACGAGACGGCCGGTCTTAGGATCGACGGTGCACTGCTCAGGAGTGAACTTGTATGCTCCGTGGGAAGTTCCGATGGAGATTGCGAGGGAGTCGCAGCCGGTGCGGGTGGCGAAGTCGATCACCTCCTCAGGCTTGGTGTAGTGGGAAACCTCGGAAGCAACCTCATCCTCTACGCCTGCGAGAACGCCGAGCTCGGCCTCTACGGTAACATCATACTGGTGTGCATAGTCGACAACCTTCTTGGTAAGAGCGACATTCTCCTCGTATGGGAGTGATGATGCATCGATCATTACGGAAGAGAAGCCCATGTCGACGCAGCTCTTGCAAAGCTCGAAGCTGTCACCGTGGTCGAGGTGAAGCACAATCTGCGGATGCTCCCAACCAAGTTCCTTTGCGTACTCGACAGCACCCTCTGCCATATAGCGGAGAAGGGTCTGGTTCGCATAGTTGCGGGCACCCTTGGAAACCTGGAGAATAACTGGAGACTTGGTCTCTGCGGCTGCCTGGATGATAGCCTGGAGCTGCTCCATGTTGTTGAAGTTGAATGCAGGAATGGCGTAGCCACCTGCTACGGCCTTGGCGAACATCTCTCTGGTGTTCACGAGACCCAATTCCTTGAATGATACCATAATATTTTTAAAAAAGTTTAAAAATCAATTTTGCGGGGCAAAATTATTTATTTTTCTGGTGTTCTGCAAGTTTTTTGCGATACTCCTCCATCAGCTTACGCCTCCGTTCGCTTTTCTTGCGGGCGAGGACGGCCTGCCTTGCCTCGAAGTCTGCCCTCTGCTTTTCAAGATAGTTGTCCGCCATGGCTCACTCTACTTCATATACTGTATAGGATTGGTGCAGATGCCGGTCTCCAGGACCTTCAGCTGAGGGAATTCCCTGCTGAGATATTCCTTCAGCAGAGCGATGGTGTATTGCTCGCTCTGATAGTGCCCCATCTCCACGAGTATGAGCCCGGGGTCGAAATAGTCGTGATAGCGTATCTCGCCGGTGATGAAACAGTCCGCTCCCGCCCTTGCCGCCGCTTCCGCGAGAAATCCGCCGGCGCCTCCGCAAATGGCCACCTTCGAAATCCTTCGTCCCCTGCAGTCGCTGTGACGCAGGCATTCGACACGGAATTCCTTCCTGAGTCTTCGCAGGAAATCCGTCGCATCTTCCGGCTCCGGCAGAGTCCCCACAAGTCCGCTTCCGGATTTCCCGTCCGCAGCGGGTTCCAGCCATTCTGTCCCTACCAGACCTATTCTGTCAGCTATCCTCCTGTTGACTCCTTCGGCCGCATTGTCCAGGCTGGTATGCGCCGAGTAGATGTTCAGCCCGTTGAGTATGGCGTATGTCACGCATCTTTCCGGCAGACTGTCCCCGGTGAGATGCTTCAGCGGATGGAAAATCAGCGGGTGATGGGAAATGACGGTCCGGCAGCCTTTCAGCAGAGCCTCATCGAGCACCTCGGGCGTGATGTCCAGACACACGAGCACCCCGCCGCTCTCAGCCTCCATGTTCCCGACCTGAAAGCCGCTGTTGTCCCAACTGTCCTGCCCGGAAAGCGGCGCAAGCTTTTCCACCGCCGCAATTATGTCCTTGACCTTTGTCATAACTTATTTGAAGATTGCTGATTCAAATTTCGTGGAGAATGATTATGGGAAGTTATTTGCGCTTTGGGAAGAGTCTCCCGAAATCGCGTTTGAGCGCCGGCCCTGCAATGTTTTCCGGAATGAAGGACCATTTGCCTATGACCTTCTCCCTTGAGAGTTCCTCAGAGCATACGGGAGTAATCTTCCCGTTCATGTCCACATGGCCGCTGAAATAATCGTATACGAGGCTTCGTATGTCCGGATGGCGCTCAACTATGTAACTGTCCGGATCGGAAGTGTCGATTCCTGCGCCTTCGCTCATCAGGAAACCTCCGCCACAGGCCCTGTACGATGTCATCGCGACCCTGTATTCCTGTTCCATCGAGAACGGAGTGCCGTCAGCGAGGGCAGTGATCTCCACCCTTTCGCCGCGGGGCCTGGTCACGTCCACGGTATAGAATGCCCCGCCCATGGAGTCGAGGTTGTATGAACGGCCTATGAAAGACCAGTGTTTCTGTCCGTTTCTCGGGTCCTCCTTCTTCTCGATCTTCAGGACGGAATCCCCGCGCCAGGATATGGTCCTGATCCAGTCGTCGTATGAACATTCAAGATAATCCTTGATCTGCCGCCCTGTCATCTTGACCGTGAATAGCTGGTTCTCATACGGGTAAATGGTAAACAGGTCGTTGAATGTCAGGTCTCCCGCTTTGACAAAGCCGTTGAAGGTCAGAGGTGCGGCCATCGACAGTTGCGCGCCGCTTCCTGCGAGGCAGACGGTATGGATGAGGTTCATGTAATCGCACATTCCGATGAAGGATTCCCTCGTGACGAGAGGCATGGCAAGTTCGCCTACCTTCCTCACCGTGAATGCCTTGACCTTTTCGTAGTCTTCGCGGAATTCCTCCTTCATCCTTTCGTCGATCCGGTTTTTGTCGATGGATATGAGTTCTCCTCTTGTCTTCTTCGATACTACCTTCCCATCCTTTACCGTGAGTTTCACAGTGCCGTGTCCCAACTTGCGGCAGTGGCTGCCGGCATTGATGAGGGTGACCTCTCCCTCGGTGCGGACAAGGGGGCTGTGGTCGTGCGCGCATATTACAAAGTCCACGTTCTCAAGCGATTGGAGGAGGTCGAGGCCTTGATTCTCAAGCGAAGATCCGTCCCCTTTGCCCGTGCCGCTGTGTGCTGCGACGATTACGACCTGTGGCTTCTCCTTGGCTATCACCCTGTCCACAACCTGCTGTGCGTAAGGAAGCAGCGAAGCGAAATCAAGCCCTCTCCAGAGGTCTTCTGTAAGCCAGCCCTTGATTCCCGGATTAGTGAACCCTATCACGGCAATCCTGAGCCCCTGGCGTTTCAGGATGGTGTATTCCTGGAAATAAGCTTTTCCGCTGCCTTCTTTAAGGGCGTTCGCCGCAAGAAAAGGTATGTCCATCGTCCTGACGAGCCGGTCGTAAACCGGGTGCCCCGTCTCGATGTCGTGATTTCCCACGACTATTGCGTCGTAGCGCATATATTCGGCCATGCGTGCATACAGATGCTTCGTCCCGGTGTCCACATAGTTGTAGTAATATGCGGCGTTGTCGCCCTGGAGGCAGTCTCCGGCGTCGATGAATACGACCCTGTCCTCGCCGAGGCTCTCCCTTTGCGAGTTCATATATGAATTGACTGCAAGAAGCGACTCCTTCGTTCCGCCGTTGACGTAGGGTTCGTTGAAGTAACGCCCGTGTACGTCGTTGGTGGTGAATACGTCTATGGTATATTCACCGTCGCGGAGCGTTTCCTGCCCCGAGCAGGATGTCAGCAACAGGGTGCATGCGAACGCCGCGAGAGTCCAGCCTGTGGCGATAGCTCTTCTGATTCTGTAGATTATGTCCATTGTCCCTTTGTTTTTATAATCCGTATCCCTGCAAAGATACCCAAAAGATGTGGTATTTTTGCAAGGATGAAAAGCGTTACACCAGTGTCCGCAGAGGACTTCAGGACAAGGATAGACAAGAATGACAGAATTCTTGTGCTCGGCAGCTGTTTTGCCGCAAATATGGGCGACAGACTTGCCAAAGCAGGTTTTGACCTGTGTGTGAACCCCTTTGGGACTCTCTTCAACCCTGCCTCCATCGCCTCTTCGATAAGGCGTCTGGAGTCAGCGACACCCTTTGGACTGCAGGACTGCGTGCCTCTGGGCGCAGGTGCGGGACTTTGGGGCTCCTTCCACCACTATACGAAGTTCGCCCGCCCGAGCCCGGAGGGATTTCTGGACAATGCGAATGCCGCACTTAGGGAAGCCTCTGAATTCTTCCGCTCCTGCACGGCGGTGATTGTGACTTTCGGAACTGCCTTCGTTTTCGAGCATATCCCTTGCGGGAACCCGGACACGGGAGAGGGGATGTCCGGCATAGTGGCCAACTGTCTGAAGAGGCCGGCGCGGGAATTCCGCAGGTATATGCTATCTCATGAGGACATAGTACAGATGTGGCGGCCTCTTCTGCAAGGACCTCTCAAGGGGAAGAAACTGATATTCACGGTCAGCCCCGTAAGGCACATGGCAGACGGGGCCCATGGCAATGGTCTCAGCAAGGCGACTCTGCTGCTTGCCGAGGACACTCTCGTCCGGGAGTTTCCCGATGCTTCCTATTTCCCTTCATATGAAATAGTCCTCGACGAACTGCGGGATTACCGCTGGTTCGCCGAGGACCTTGTTCATCCCTCACCCGAGGCCATAGACCTGGTTTGGGAGCGTTTTAGGGATTCTCTCCAGATTGCCCTGTAATTATCTGAAGATTACTCAGTTGTTGGCAAGTATGATGAGTGCGAGGCCTGCGATGAAGAGGGTGAACATAAGGCCGAGCAGCCAGTTCACGCTCTTCTTGGCGCCCTTGAACTCTTTCCATATGAATACGCCCCATATTGCGGCTATCATAGGGGCGCCCTGTCCGAGCGCATAGCTGACGGCGGCTCCTGCAGTTCCTGCAGAAACATAGTTCAGACCTGTACCGAGACACCAGATGGCGCCTCCGAGCATTCCGACGAGATGGGTCTTTGCGTCACCCTTGAAGTAGTCGGAGAATCTGATGCCGGTATGGGCTGGGTCGTTGAGGCTGAAGATTCCGTTGAAGAAAACGGTGAATGCGGCCACGCCCAGAGAGAACACCACCAGACCTGCGTAAGGAGTGAGCATTCCCTCGGCAGGACTTTCGAAGTTGTTGATGTCCACACCGTTGTATACGAGAGCGGAGAAGAAGGACATTATGAGTCCGGCAAGTACCGCGTATATGATACCCTTGCGGTTTTCTGCAGGGTCACGTTCGGACTTGTCCACCTTGCCGGATGCGATACCGTTGCATACTATGGCTATCACAACGAGAGCCACTCCGATAAGGAGAACAAGGGTATTGGTCGCAGGATTCGGGTGGAAGACAAGGTTGTTTATGACTCCGACTACAAGGGCGAGTCCGACTCCCAGAGGGAAGGCTACGGACATTCCGGCCTTGGCCGTGGATGCAGAGAGGAGTATGTTGGATACGGCGAAGACCCCAGCGCCGCCGAGTACCCAGGCGATGCTGGTCAGACTGGCCTGCGAGATGTTGGCGATGAAAGGAATACCCACCTTGCCGAAAGATCCGAGTGTGAAAGCCATGAGCAGGGAGAAGAGAACCATACCGATGACATAGTCCCAGTAGAAGAGTTCGAATCTCCAGCTCTTGGCGGCGAGTTTCTGGGTGTTTCCCCAGGAACCCCAGCAGATCATAGTTATTACGCAGAGTATTACTGCGAGAAATTGGTTGCTTGCGATGAACATGGTTATAGTTTTTTGTATGTTATCTGAAAGTTGGTCCGGTTTTCCTGTCAGTCAAGGTCTCCAATATAAGGTATTGAGTCCTGTGCTCCCATTTTCTGAACGGTGAGGGCTGATGCCTTGGTTGCGAAGATTGCTGCGTCTTCAAGGCTCTTTCCCTGGGAAAGGGCGACGCATACCGCTCCGCAGAAGGTGTCCCCGGCAGCAGTGGCGTCTACGGCCTTTACCTTGCGCGCGGGAACGAAGGTCTGGCGGCCCTCCGTGCATACCAGAGAACCCTTGGAGCCGAGGGTGATGATGACATCCTTGACTCCCATGCGGTTGAATGCCCTTACCGCTTCGCTGCGCGACTCTTCGTCCTTTACGTCCACGCCCGTCATAATTGTGCTCTCTGTCTGGTTTGGAGTGATGAGCGATATGTATCTGAACAGTTCTTCCGGAAGCTTGCAGGCCGGTGCCGGATTGAGGATCACGTAGACTCCGGCCTCGTGCGCAATTTCAGCGGCACGGAGAACGGCTGCCACCGGGATTTCGAGCTGGAGTATGAGATAGTCGGCTCCCCGTATGACCTCAGCGACGCTGTCAATGTCTGCCGGAGTAATGTCGCCGTTGGCTCCGGCTGCTACGGAAATGACATTTTCCCCACTCTTGTCTACAAGTATGAGCGCAACTCCCGATGCCTCGTCGGAATAGAGGACGTGGCTTATGTCCATTCCTTCTTTCCGGTATCCCGCGAGCGCGTTCTCTCCGAATATGTCACGGCCGACCTTGCAGATGAATTCGACGTTGCCGCCCAATCTCTTTGCCGCCACCGCCTGATTTGCGCCTTTTCCTCCGGGGCCCATCACGAACTGTCCTCCGAGTATGGTTTCTCCGGGAACGGGCAGATGCTCGCCCTTTATCGTCATATCGGTGTTGCTGCTGCCGATTACCAGTATCTTTTTGCCTTTCATCGATAGTTTAGTGTAAAATTGAACCTGTAGTCTTTTTCAAAAATGCGAAATCGTTTGCGCTTGTTCGGCAAATATTACATAATTTTGTTTCTTGACCACTGGAGGAAGACTTTTTTACAAAATTGCCCTCACGATTTCTTGCACAAACTATTTTAAAAATTGCGCATATAAGCGATGAAGAAGGAAACTCTCTCGAGCATATCCGCCAGAACCGGGTTTTCCATAACTACGGTTTCGCGTGTTCTCAGCGGCAATGCCCTGAAATACCGTATCAGTCCCAAGACCGCAGCTGTGGTTCTTGCCGAGGCGAAACGTTGTGAATATGTACCGTCCGCACTTGCTCAAAGTTTGCGCACAAAAAAATCGAAAACGATAGGCCTCCTTCTGCCTTCCGTTTCCAACCCCTTCTTTGCGGATATGGCGAGTGTGATCATAGCCGAACTTGACAAGCTTGGCTATATGACCATAGTCGTTGATACCATGGAGAGCGAGGTGAGAATGGTCGATAATGCGAGGGCCCTTATCCACAGGAACGTTGACGGGATTATCGCGGTCCCGTGCGGTGACAGTCCAGTCGCCCTCGAAAGGATAGAGAAGGATGTTCCTGTCGTTCTTGTCGACAGATATTATCCGAACACCAGGCTTTCCTATGTCACGACAAATAATTTCAAGGGTAGTTTCGATGCGTGCAAATTGTTGATTTCCAAAGGTTACAAGAGAATAGTGTGTATTCAGGGAGAACTCTGGTCGACCCCTAACAAGGAACGTGTGTCCGGCTATATGTCGGCGATGCGTGAATCCGGACTGGAAGAGGAGGCGATGGTTGTGGGCAATGAATTCTCCTCCCAGAACGGTTATCTCGAGACCAAGTTGCTGATGAGCATTCCGTCAAGACCGGAGGCGATTTTCGCCCTCAGCAATACCATTGCCCTCGGTGCGTTGAAGGCTGTAAGGGAGGTCGGCATGAGGGTTCCCAAGGATGTGGCTCTGCTTTCCTTTGACGACAATGCCTATATGGACTATATGACCCCGTCCATAACCAGGGTCAGTCAGCCGGTGGATGACATGGCGAAACTTTCCGTAAAGATTCTGCTGGATTCCATCAAGAATCCAGACAGGAAAAAGAGTTCTCAACTCGCCCTCTCAGCAACCATACTCCAAGGTGAATCTATCTGAAAACCAATATGCTATGAGTAATATCAAAAAGGACCTCCTTTCCAGAGTAGGCGATCTCTCCCAGGTCTTCGGGGCGCGCGAATCCAGAATCTGCAGCGGACCCGGCACAGGCGTTCGCCAGATTGAAGTCAGAAACGGACGTATGTCATTCACCGTGCTGCCTGACAGGGCCATGGACATTGCAGAACTTTCGTACGCCGGCGTGAATCTCAGTTATATGAGCAAGACAGGCATAGCGGATTCCCGTTTCAACTCCGACGACCGCCATTTCTTCCGTACCTTCCACGCGGGCCTGATGACGACCTGCGGCTTGCGCAACGTCGGAAGCCCGGTCGAGGATTCGGGTGAATATTTCGGAATCCACGGGCGCATTTCAAACATACCGGCCTCGGAAGTTTCCGTGGTCACTTCCTTCGAGGATGACGGGACTCCGGTCATGAATATCAGCGGTACTGTGCGCGAGGCGGCTTTCTTCGGTGAGAATATTGTCCTGCGCAGAACTATTCGCACGCGTTACGGTTCCCCGAGAATCGAGGTTTTCAACACCGTCGAGAATGAAGGATTCCGCGATGAGATACTGATGTTCCTGCTGCATTGCAATGTCGGCTATCCTCTGCTTGATGCATGCACCCGCTTCATCGCTCCTGCCGTAAGCACCGAGCCACGCGATGAGGATGCCCGCGCCGGTGCGGACAGGTGGACCTATATGGATGCGCCGACTCCGGAGTACAGGGAACAGGTATTCTATCATACCCTTCCCGAGGCTTCAGACGTGCGGGTGGGTTTTGTCAATCCTTCCCTTGCCCTTGGACTCTGCCTGAGCTACAATACCGCAGATTTCCCTCTTCTTGGAGAGTGGAAGCAGATGGGACAGGGAGAGTATGTGGCGGCGATGGAGCCTTCCAACTGCTATGTAGGAGGCCGTCTGGATCCACGAAATGCGGGCCGTCTCACCGTCCTCGCGCCTTTCAGCTCAAGACATTTCGACGTATGTTTCGATGTCCTGGAGGGTGCTGAGGCAATGAAGCTTATCTCCGGAATCAGCTAGCCGGGTATGCGCAAATGTGCGCAAAAAATCCGGAACTTTTCGCAAGGAAGTTCCGGATTTTTTTGTGGATAATTTGGGCGAACAATTGCCAGCGGTGTATTTTAGTTACTTTTGTAAACCTGCGCAATCGTTATCGCACACTCAAAAATTCTCGTAACATGAAGTGCATTAATTACTTGCAAAAGCTTTTACTCCTTTTTCCGCTGGCTGTGCTGTCCTGCTCGACGGACAACGGAGTCCTGATAGTGCCGGAGGTGAAGTATGAACTGAGCGGCGGTGCCGGACATTATGATTATGCCCCGAGTTTCATACGGGATGAGTATGGTATCATCTACGGTTTCCTTTGTGAGAACAGGGACCCTTTCAAGATTGTGGACTATATATATCTTTACAAGGGTATACCTACGGAAAACGGCTATGATTGGCAGCCGGGCACGCAGATAATCGCCCCATCCGATACGGGATGGGACAACTGTCATATCTGCGACCCTGACGTACGTGAATTCCGTACTGTGTGGAAGGGAGAGACATACGACTGGATTATGACTTATCTCGGGGTGGATCAGTGGGATTGCTGCCACAATCAGATAGGTCTGGCGGTGTCCAAATGCATAGAGGGACCATATATAAAGTACGACGGAAACCCGATAGTGCCATATGAGGGCCGCGACAAATGGGGAACCGGACAGAGCACTACCATAGTGAAGAACGATTCCACGATTGTACTCTATTACCATTCAACGACTGAAAACGGCCCTTACTGCCGGAGGGAAATCATACTCAACGACCTTGACAATATCCGTCTGGGAGAGGAGGAATCTGTTCCTCATCTGTCCCCAAACTCGTATCCTATGTACTCCGGCGACCGTATATATATGGTATCGGAAATGAGGTCTCCCGAGTATGACAGAACCAGGATTCCAACCTGGGTGGGTGACCATTGCAGGGTGGCGTGGATGCCTATTGACGGGGATATGCTTTCGGAAGAGGATCCGTGGACTGTGATTGGTGACATCACTCCGGAACTGTCCGGTTTTCCGAGGAATCATAATCCCGGTTTTCTGACTGATACCAGGGGCTATATGCCGGATGACGACAGGATTGTGGTATACTTCACGCCTGCTGTGACAGGCGAGGACTGGCTCTGGTCCTATGATCTGTACTCGGCAACGTTTGATCTGAAATAATTGCAGATTTTTGTCTGTTATAATCACAAAAACACTGATAACCATATGTTCAAGAAAGTTTTGACTATGATTCTGCCACTGCTTCTGTCGGTGGGTATCTTTGCCCAGACAAGAGTGGCCGGCACGGTTGCAGATTCCGGGGGTGAGCCCCTTGCAGGTGTTGCTGTTTTCACGCAGGTCGGTGCCTCGACTGTAAGTGCGCTGACTGACGAGGACGGTAATTTCTCTATTGAAGTGCCAGAAGGTTCGGTGCTTACTTTCAGTATGATGGGTTTTGCAACCCGTCTCGTCGCCGCATCGGAAAAGATGAACGTGGTGTTGGATGAGGAAAGGAACGTGCTCGACGAATCCGTCGTCATAGGTTACGGTACTGTCAAGAAGAAGGACCTGCTCGGCTCTGTTTCCACGGTACGTGAACAGTCTCTCCAGGACAGAAAGTCCGGTGGTGTCATCCAGTCAATGCAGGGACTCGTCTCGGGAGTCAACATTACCTCCAGCGGTCAGCCAGGCTCCAATGCCGCCATCAAGATACGCGGTATCGGCTCCTTTACCGGAAACTCTCCACTTTTCATCGTTGACGGCTCATACGGCGGCAGCGAACTCGGTCTTAACGTGGAGGACATAGAGTCCATCCAGGTGCTGAAGGATGCATCCTCCGCTGCAATATACGGTTCACGTGCGGCCAGCGGCGTTGTCATCATCACCACCAAGAAGGGAAAGGCAGGAGACCTCAAGGTAAAGTTCGACGCTGGCGTGCAGGTCTACTGGCTTCCTCGCTACGACCTTATGAATGCCGAGACATACAGGCAGTATGACGACATGGCCTACCAGAATGCCATACTCTCGGGTGTCAGCGGCGTGAAGGGACTGCAGAACCATTACGACGCAGATACGGATTGGCAGGGAGAGATGCTCAGCACTGCAGCCATCCAGAATTACAATATTTCCCTTTCCGGAGGAAGCAAGTCGGTGAACTATTACGCTTCCGTCAACTACAAGGATGACAACGGAGCTCTCAAATACTCCGGGTTCAAGCAGGTGGGATTCCGCGTGAACACTTCCGGCCGCAAAGGCATCTTCGAGTATGGGGAGAATTTCTTCTTCACAAAATCGTGGACCAGCAATCTGACGGGAAACCCTTGGGCCAACTTCATCGTGATGCCTCCGACTGTTCCGGTATATGATGAATCAAATCCGGGCGGATTCGGTTATGGTAATCCGGACAGGGCAAATACATACGGACTCAATCCAATAGCCCAGAACGAACTCTACCACAGCGACAATGCCCAGCAGTATCTTTACGGGGATATCTACGGCAAGGTGGATTTCATACGCGACATCTTCTATGCGAAGCTGAACTTCTCATACAAGAATTACTTCGGGGAAACCTCTACCCTCAGGAAGAAGGGAAACTGGACCATGGGACAGGGTGACGATGCAGCTTACATAGGCTATCAGACGGCCAAGCACGATAGGATACTCGTGGAGCCTACCCTCAACTATGCGCAGACAATCAGGAACCACGAAATAAGTGCAGTGGCAGGTTTCTCCTATGATGTTTTCCACGAAGAGTACCGTGGCGAGACCAAACTTGACCCGCTCGTGGTTGGAGACAAGTACATCACATCCTTCAACTCTGCGACCGGAACCCAGACATGTACCGGAAGTTATGTCGAGTATAACCTGATGTCATATTTCGCCCGTGTCAACTACTCCTATGGTGACAGATACCTTGTCCAGCTGACCGCGCGCAGGGACGGAACGTCACGACTTCCGAAGGCTACCCGCTGGTCCAGCTTCGGCTCAGCATCCATAGGTTGGCGTATCAGCAAGGAGAAATTCTTCAATGTAAGCTGGATAGATGACCTGAAGATAAGGGCGAACTACGGAACGCTTGGAAACACCAACATAGGAGCCTGGGACTATCAGGCTACCATCAACACTGCTCCGAGGGCGATTATGTACGGTGATGAGAAGGTCATAGGAATGACCCAGTCCAACCTCACCAATAATGATCTCGTATGGGAAAGGAAGACAACTGCAAACGTGGGTGTGGACTTCTCTGCCCTGGGCACAAGGCTCACTGCCTCCGCGGAGTATTATTATTCGAAGAGTTCGGATCTCCTCCTTTCTCTGCCGGTATTGATGACGACGGGAAATGAAGGCGGCGCTCCGACCGTGAATGCCGGTTCCCTCCGCAATACGGGCGTCGAGATCGAAGTCGGATGGCACGATACCGTGGGCGACTTCTCCTATGCGGTGAACGGGAATATCTCCACCTGCAGCAACAGGGTTCTCGATCTGGGCTATTCCCAGACGGTATATTACACCTCTTTGTCAAAATCCGAGATTGGAAAGCCTCTGGGAATGTGGTATCTCTACAAGACTCTGGGAATATTCCAAAGTTCCAAGGATGTTAAGAATCACGTGAATTCTGAGGGCAAGATAATCCAGCCTGACGCAAAGCCGGGAGACATCATCTACGATGACTACAACGATGACGGACAGATCACTTCAGAGGACCGCCAGATTGTGGGAAGCCCTTGGGCGAAGTTATACGCAGGTCTCAACATAAGCCTTGGATACAAGGGCCTCGATCTCAATATTTCAGGTTACGGACGTTTCGGTCAGATGGTTTATAACGGAGCGAGGGCCACTGCGGCGGACTTCTCAACGAACCAGAACAACTTCAACGACTATGCTCCATGGACTGTCGACAATCCTTCCACAACCACTCCGAGGGCTCTCTACGGAGATACCAGGAATACAAGGGGCGACCAGGACAGGTGGCTTGAGAATGGTTCATTCTGGCGTTTCAGCGACATCACGCTCGGCTACAGCATACCGTCGAGGATTCTGGCCAAAGCCAAGATAGAGGCGGTAAGATTTTCTGTAACTGCCAAGAATCTCGTGACCTTTACCAAGTATTCGGGACTTGATCCTGAGTTCGCAGACAGCGGTATCTATACCATAGGCTACGACGGATGCTCATTCCCGAATCCGCGGTCAGTACAGTTTGCACTTTCATTCACCTTCTAGAATCATTTGAACTATGAAACGTTTTTTGAAAATATCGCTTGCAGCCGTTGCGGCTCTCAGCCTGAGTTCCTGCGGCGCTCTTGATATTCAGAATGAGAACGGTCTTTCCACCGGAATGTTCTGGAAGTCACAGGATGACATCAATTCGGGTCTTAACGCAGTATACGGGATGTTCTATCGCCAGGGTACGTGGACCCGTAACATCTATACCCAGCTCAACGGTATGGCCGACGACGGTGTCAGCTATGCAGGCTGGACGGAATTGAACGAGTGGACAAAGTTCAACTATACGAACTACAATTTCGCCGAGGGTCAGACCAAGATGTGGAGGGAGCACTGGACCGCAGTCAACAGGGCGAACCAGGTCCTCGACAATATCGACAACCCTGAGATTACCTATGACAGTGAGGAGTACAAGCTCGATCTGAAGGCCCAGGCTCTATGGCTCCGTTCTTTCTACTATTTCTATATGGTTGCCCTCTGGGACAATGTCCCGCTGATTCTTCACACTTCTTCCGCAGCAGACAAACCTGCAAATTCGAAGAATCCTGAAGATCAGGTAAACATAGTCTTCACCCAGATCGAGGAGGACCTCAGCTGGGCGGCAGAGCATCTGCCTCTGACAAGGGAGAAGGAAGTTGCCCGCCCTACAAGAGGAGCGGCGTACGGACTTCTTGCCAAGGTCTATATGCAGCACAAAAAATGGGACAAGGCGGCAGAGTGCCTCGAATGGATTGTGGATGGAGAGGGAAAGAGTCTCTATTCTCTCCAGAAGAACTGGGCGGACAACTTCAGCAACAAGACCGAAGACAACTCCGAGTCCCTTTATGAGATACAGTTCTCCTTGTGCAACTATGTCGGCTTCGACCAGACCGACAACTATCTTGACGCCAATGCGCAGTTGGGTACCCAGATCGAGGTGAACCAGTCACCGAAGGGTACGGGATGGAACAATGTCGAAGCCAACAGGTGGGTGGTCGAGTATTTCAAGAGGGAAAAGACTACTGAGGGGAAGAACGATCCGCGTCTGTATTATACCTGCTGGTATGCCGAGGCGGAGGCCGATTTCCCGGAGTTTCCTGACCACCTGATGTATCAGAAGAAATGGTCCGATTACAAATACTCGACTTATGACAACAAGAGGGTGTTCATCAAGAAGTATTCTACCGATGCCTATCCTCTCTACTACTGGAACGACAATAACTTCAGGTCTCTGCGCCTTGCCGACATGCTTCTGCTCTATGCAGAATGTATCAACGAGATGGAGAAAGGACCGACCGCCAAGGCGGTGCAGTGCCTCGATGCTGTCCGCACGAGGGTTGGCTTGCCTGCCATTGCTTCCAGCACTTATTATGACGGCGCGAAGATCACCTCAGACTATGATGCGTTCAAGGAGCACATCAAGATTGAGAGGGCTCTCGAACTGGCTTTCGAATGCGTCAGATGGATAGACCTCAAACGTTGGGGATTCACGGAGGAAACTGTTGCCGAGATGGCTTCCAGAGACGAGGATTATACTCATTTCGTACTCGGAAGACACGAAAGGCTTCCTCTGCCTCAAAAGGACTGTGACAACAATCCAGAACTGAACCAGAATCCGAATTATTGATAATTTCACAAATACATAACAACCAATCAAAAGTCATTATGAAAAAGATTTTACTCTTTGCAAGCGCAGCTCTGCTCCTTGCCGTATCGTGTACTCCGGAGGACAAGCCGGATGTCAAGGACACTCTTGGTCTCTCTCCTGTAATATGCAATGTGGAAGCAACCGGCGGAGAGGTCGAGTTTTCGATCACCGGTAACTCTGCATGGACCGTGGAACTCACTGAATGGTCAACAGAAGATACCGAGTGGTGCGTACCGAACGTAACTGAAGGCGAAGGCGCGTTCACCCTTAAGCTGACAGTTTCCCAGAACACCTCCATAACTGACGAGAGGTCAGTGGTCATCGAGGTTGCCAGCGAGACTAAGAGTCTTCAGGCTAGACTTACCCAGGGAACTCTCGAACTGGGCGAAGGTGAGGTCCTCATCACGGGACTTGACGGCAAGGGCCGTGTGTGGTCTGCATACAACCTCAAGGACAAGGGCGTTTTCGAGACTGACGTTCAGGCTGCAACCGCCGCTTTCCAGTTCAACCGCAGCAAGGCCTGGCCTTTCGACCCTTCCAAGAACAAAGGTGTCTTTAATGGTGGGGCTCCTGCTTCTGAAGGAATGGTTCCTGTTGACGGCTTTGTAGAAGCTTGCACTTCATACTCCGAGCCTCATCGCAAGTATTCGGAAGATGACCCTACCGCGCCAGTAGACGATGATGATGCATGGGATGACGCCAACGATCCTTGTCCTGAGGGCTGGAGGGTTCCTACTACATGGGAAGTCATCCAGACTCTCGGTTATACTGATGCACCAGCAGGTTTCACCGAAGACCAGACGCACTTCAATGGAGTGAGAGTCGAGGCAGGACAGTTCGGGTTCAATGTACCGGGTTTCGTAATCGGTTTAGGCAAGGTGCTTCCTTCAGATCTTACCCCTCAGAACATCACCGAAAAGGGAGGTCTCTTCTTCCCTCAGAGCGGTTGGATTAATTCAACTGGATATATCGACAGGGACTGGCTCATCTGCCTCTGGGGTGCTACCTCACACAACGACGGCATCGCAGGTCTCTACCTCTCCAACTGGACCGACTACTGCGACCACTGGGGCTGGGGTGACGGTCACAAGGAATTTGCGACTATCGTGCGTTGCATAAAGAAATAACCTGAACCTTCATAGGGAGGGTGACCGGATTGTCCGGCCGCCCTCCCTTATTTCATAATTCTTGGTTTCGTATTTGCGAAACCTGAGTAAGTAATCTTCAAATAATTAATTGCATCAAATGAAGAAGTTACTGAGCGTGATGATGATTGCGGCCTTTCTTGCGACCGGCTGCTGCAATTCCTCGGACGAGCCTGTCAAGGTCATTCTTGAGACTGACCTTGGAAATGACGTGGATGACGCCCTCGCCCTCGGGCTCGCCTACAACTACATCGATTCCGGAAAGATGGACCTGCTCGGAATATGCATCAACAAGGAAGGAACAGCTCCCGCCGAACTTGCAGACATTCTGAACTGCTATTATGGACATCCGGAAATCCCCATTGGAGTAATCAGAAACGGCGCTTTCTGCGAAACCGATGCGATAAACTATGCGAAAGCCGTCGTGAATATGAGAAATGAGGACGGCAGTATGCCTTTCGAGCGTTCCATCACTGATTATGATGCGCTTCCGCAGGCACACGAACTATATAGAAAGATACTTTCAAGCCAGAAAGACCACTCAGTCGTGATAGTTTCCGTTGGTTTCTCCACCAATCTGCTGCGGCTCCTGGAAACGGAACCGGATGAGTATTCGCCTCTTTCCGGGCGGGAACTCGTGGAAAAGAAGGTGAAACTGCTTGTCACTATGGCAGGCGCGTTTGAAAATCCAGCCATTCACGAATACAATGTAGTCAAGGACATCCCTGCTGCAAAGGCGGTGTTCGAGCAATGGCCGACGCCGCTTGTCACGTCTCCTTTCGAACTCGGCATTCAGGCGCTTTATCCTGCGGCAAGCATCGAGAGCGATTTCGGCGAGGAACTCAATCCGATAGTCGAGGCATACAGATCATATCTGCCTATGCCTTATGACCGTCCGACCTGGGATCTTACCTCACTCCTGTATGCTGTCGAGGGTGGCGATATGTTCAATATCTCCGAAAACGGAACAATTGAAGTTACCCCTGAAGGTTCTACCATCTTTACTCCGAACCCGGACGGGGACCGAAGGTACCTCAGTGTTGATGCCAATCAGGCCCAGGCGATAGTTGAGCGTTTTGTTGAACTCATTCCGGCAGCCGGCAGAACAGAATGAAAAGACATTATCTGTCAGCGTCGTTCTGCGTCGCCCTGCTGTGCCTCGTCTCCTGCCAGGAAAAACCGGAGGAACAGCCGGATGACGGAGGCGGTCACGCATACAAGTCCGAATTCGTGTGGGACGACCCGGTGGACATTTTCGGATTCCAGCCGGAGGCAAGGTATGCCTATTGCCCTTCAGCCATAGAGATGCCGGACGGCTCCTGCCATGTGTTCTTCTGCGGCAATCCTCAGGCTGGCAAGATGGTAGACAATGTATATCATCTGTTCGTCAAAGCGGATGGGAGCATGACTGAAGCTGTAAGCGTGCTTCAGCCTACGCCCGGTACCTGGGATTCTTTCCACTGTTGCGACCCTTCCGTCATCGAAGGCAATTTCAGACTTGACGGCAAGGCGTATAAGTATGCAATGTTCTATCTCGGCATAGACAAGGGCGACTGTTTGGGCAATGAGGTGGGAGTCGCATTCAGCAATGACCTCAACTCGACATCCTGGGTGAAATATCCTTCCCAACTTATTCCTTTCGATGGAGACAGGTCCCGCTACTGGGGAGTAGGACAGCCATCGGCCCTTTCTCTGGACGGGAAAGGCAAGGTGCTTCTGACCTATACGGTTGGAGACGGCAATGGAACCCGGGTAGTGTACAATGAGCTGGATATGTCCGATATGTCGCAACTTTTGGTGGGAGAACGCAAGACTGTGCCAACAGGGGGCTCCAGCATCGTATTCCACAATTGCGATTTCGCTTTCGACAGGGATGCCGGCAGGATAGTCGCAACCATCGCTGGCGACTGGCCATCAAACTATCCATCCTTCATCGAGTCCTTCACTGCAGTGGCAAGTATGGATCTGGACTCATTCTACGACAATTCCGGCTCGTGGAAGCGGCTCAAGGACATCAACTATTCAGTTTCCGGTTACAACAGAAACCACAATGCATGCCTGTTGCGTGACAGTTTCGGCTATGTCAAGGACTACAAGACACCAACCGTCTTTTTTACAATCTCCGGCACCGTGCCGACTGCAGAATGGTCTTACAGGATTATGCGCACTGATGGCCGTATTATCAAGGTGGAGGTGACAGACTGATGAAGAGACTTCTGCCGGCCGTTCTGTTATCCTGCTGTCTGCTTTCCTGTACCGGGAAATTGTGGACTGAGCAGCAGGAAGCGGCCACTGAAGGCCTTCTGGCAGTATATTTTTCTCCTGCCCTCTATACTGAATGCAGTATAGAGGGCGCTTCTGTTGATTTCGGCTTTTCTGACGGAAACCGTGTGAATGTCGATGCCGGGACTACTCCGGTATTCTCGGCAGCGGACGGGAACTTTCCATCAGTGGAACTGAAGCGGGACCGCTGGCTTGTCAACGGCACAAGGACCGGTATTTCAGCCACACTCGAAAGGAGTAATCTCCAGTCAAGGCTCGTCTGCGTTGCTTATGACTGCAATGCAGTCTACCTGTACATGTCCAATGGCAAGGTGCTCCATATCCCGAGCACAAGGGAGGGCTCCCTTTGGGCCTTCAATTTCCGGAAGGCTGACAATCCCGCTCTTCCCAAGTCCGTGGAATGCAGTATTTCAGGGACTGCGATAAGGGGCTCTGTGCCTTCTGGTGTTTTTGCGGGAGGATTGTGCCCGGATATTTCATACAGGGGAATCTCGGTGTCCGTAAACGGCAAGCCTCAGCGCAATCGCAAATCAAGACAGGCCTTCGGCGGTACGGTGGAGTATGTGCTTACCCTCTATGATGAAAGCCAGTTGACATACACTGTGGACATCAACGAACCTTATCCTACGGTCCGCCTGTACACAGAGAACGGGAAGTCTGTGGAGAGCAGGGATATTTATGTCGGGGGAACCTTGAGAATAGAGGACCCCGAACACAAATACTGGGAACAGGATGTTTTCGAGGCACCGATGCAGATCAGGGGCAGGGGAAACAGTACCTGGACGATGTTTCCTAAGAAGCCCTACAGGATAAAACTCGATGAGAAGGCAGGCATCTTCGGGATGAGCAAGAACCGTGACTGGGCCCTGCTTGCCAACTACTCCGACAAATCTCTGCTCAGGAATACCGTAGGAATGATGGTATCCGAGATTTGTGGAATGAAATGGACTCCGGGAATTTTCAATGTGGATGTCTATCTCAATGATGAATATCTGGGAAGCTATGATCTCACCGAGCATAAGGAAGTGGCAAGCCACAAGGTAGACATCGATATTGCCGCAGGGGACTGTTACCTTGAAATTGAAGCTAAAAAGGACAAACCGGTGTGCTTCGACACACCTATGAACATCCCGTTAATGTTCTCGGAACCCGAACAGCCTTCAGACGCTCTGAAGACTGAAATCGAGGGCTGGTTCCGCTCTTTTGAGACGGCCCTGACCTCCTCATATTCGGCGGATCCCAATCGAGGCTATGCCGCCTATGTGGATGTTGACTCATTCATAAACCACTATATCATCCAGGAACTTGCCAAGAACATAGACGCCGACCTCTTCAAGAGCCTTTTTCTTGTCAAGAGGAAAGGCGGAAAACTGGAATTCTGGCATGTCTGGGATTTTGACCTCGCATTCGGCAACTGCAACTATCTGAATGCCCATCAGGGGGTCACAACGGGTCCCACAGGATGGTATGTCATGAATCACACACAGGAGGGCATCAATACCGGATGGTACTGGTATATGTTCAAAGACCCCGGCTTCAGGGCCAGGGTCAGGGAACGTTGGATAGAACTGTATCCCCGTCTTGCCGGGGTTCCTGATCGTATCCGTGAAAAATACTCTTGGATGTGCGGTTCGGCCGGGAGGAACTTCTCCCGTTGGCCGACGCTCGACCGTTATGTCTGGCCAAATCAGGTCTGGCTTGGAGAATATTCCGCTGAAGTCGAGTATATGCTCGAATTCTACACTGCCAGACTTGAGTGGATGAACGGGGAAATCTCCCGCTGGTAACTTATCCGGGAATCTGAAAGCTATTTCGCCACAGCGACGGCGCGGGTCTCGCGGATGACGGTGATACGGACCTGACCCGGATATACCATCTCGTCCTGAATCTTCTTTGCGATTTCGGTGGACAGAGTCTCTGCTTCCTTGTCGCTGACCTGGTCTGCAGCCACTATCACACGCAGCTCGCGGCCAGCCTGGATGGCGTAGGTCTTGGTTACTCCCGGATGGCTCTGGGCTATGTTCTCCATATCCTTGAGCCTCTTTATGTATGATTCAATGACTTCGCGGCGTGCGCCCGGACGGGCTCCGGAAATCGCGTCGGCAACCATAACGAGAGGGGAGATGATGCTTGTCATCTCTGTCTCCTCGTGGTGCGCTCCGATTGCATTGCATATATCCGGTTTCTCCTTGTATTTCTCGGCCAGCTTCATTCCGAGGAGTGCATGTGGCAGCTCGGCATCTTCGTCGGAAACCTTTCCTATATCGTGGAGGAGTCCGGCCCTCTTTGCTGCCTTTGGGTTGATTCCGAGTTCGGAAGCCATTGTGGCGCATATGTTGGCAACCTCGCGGCTGTGCTGGAGAAGGTTCTGCCCGTAGGAAGAACGGTATTTCATCCTTCCTATGAGTTTTACGAGTTCGCTGCTCATTCCGTGGATTCCGAGGTCTATGCAGGTTCTCTTACCCGTTTCCATAATCTCGTCCTCAAGCTGCTTGGAGACCTTTGCGACAACCTCCTCGATGCGTGCCGGGTGTATGCGTCCGTCGATTACGAGCTGGTGGAGCGCAAGGCGCGCAACCTCCCTGCGCACAGGGTCGAAGCCTGAAAGAAGTATCGCATCCGGAGTGTCATCCACCACGATTTCCACACCCGTTGCAGCCTCGAGAGCCCTGATGTTCCTTCCTTCGCGACCGATAATCCTACCCTTGATTTCGTCATTTTCGATATTGAATACGGTTACCGCATTCTCTATGGCGGTTTCCGTTGCGGTACGCTGTATAGTGTTGATGACTATCCTTTTGGCTTCCTTGCTTGCATTCAGACGGGCCTCGTCCATCACGTCGTTGATGTAGGCCTGAGCCTGGGTCTGGGCTTCCGCCTTCATATTGTCCATCAGCTGGTTCTTGGCCTCCTGTGCAGTCATGCCTGCGATGCTTTCGATCTGGTGTATGACTTCCTGGCGCATGTGCTCATACTCCTCCGCCTTGCGTCCGGCGATTTCGACCTGGTTTTTGAGGTTCTCGCGTATGGCCTCGACCTCCTTGTTCTTGCGCCCGAGTTCGGAGTTCTGCTGGTTCAGGGAATTCTCCTTCTGCTTGATTCGGTGCTCCGCCTCTGCAATGGCCTTGTTCTTCTCGTTCACATACTGCTCGTGTTCGCTCTTGAGCTGGAGGAACTTCTCCTTTGCCTGAAAGATTTTCTCTTTCTTGATGGCTTCTCCTTCCTGTTCTGCCTTGACTATGATTTCGTCCCTGCGTCCCTTGAGCATAGTCTTGCGGACTATCAGATATATGCCGATGGATACTGCAGCGCCGGCGAAAAATGCGATGATGATGAATATTGTGTTCATATATATATAAATAAAAAATATCCCAGCCGTAGATCGGTCGAGATGTTCTTCAGAGATATGATAAAGAAGCCGTCAGTTCAGTGTCAGAAATCTTATCGGAATAAGATTTGGGCTCCGGAAAAAAGCAGTTCAGATATCCTCCGTCCTGCAGTTGCCTGCAGAATCCCCATAAGGGTCACATAGGTCCATCATCCCCATCCGAGTTACCCGGCTACGTCAGTAGTGTTGATTTTGAGCACGAACTTACTGACGGCTTTTATCAATTTTGTCAATATAGTCTCCCAGCTGCGCTTCCAGGCTTTCGATTTCCTTGCTTACCGCCTCCGCCTTCCTGGCTTCGGAGAGGTTGGTTATGCATTCGTTGAGGGCGACAAAGGAGAGGATTTCCTCCAGGCTCCTGCCTGCGATGGCGCTCTGATAGTAGTTTATCTTCTTGTTGACGACATCGGCGGCCTTGCGGATAATCTCCTCCTTCTCAGGAGAAGAAGCCTTGAGACCGTACTTGCGCCCGGCGATAACGATATTTACTACAATGTTGTCGGCCATCTTCCTATTCCTCCATCAGGGCTATGCATTTGTCTATCTCCCTGATAAGCTGTTCCACTTTCTGCCTGGCTCCGGTATCCTGCGTAGAGTTTCCGGAAAATGCTGCTGTCAGCTTGAGACTGTCAATCTGTTTGTTCAACTCGATGATCTGTGCCTTGAGGGCAATAATCTCCTCCCTGTCTCTGACAGCCTGAGCCTCGAGGGTGGAGTTTCTGTCCCGCTCCATCTCGTAAGCCGAAATCAATTTTTCTATCTGTGACTTTAGTCTGTCGAGCATATCATTGAAGATTCTTACCCACGAAATGCAAAGTTAAACAACTTATTGAATTGAACAAATAAATCACTTGGTCCAGTAATCTGAAGATTGCTATCTTTGTCCGGAACAAGCAATCGCATATATGGAAAACACAACTGACAGAATAGAAGGTGCCGCAAGGCATATCAGTTCCCGCCTTGCGGGACGCGTGCCTCAGGTAGGCATAGTGCTTGGAAGCGGTCTCGGAAAACTCGCCGACTCTATTGAGGACGCGATTGTCATCCCGTACAGGGAGATACCCGGATTCCCGGTTTCGACTGCAATAGGACACAAGGGCAATTTCATAGTGGGCACCCTCGGCGGAAAGACCGTTCTTGCGATGCAGGGACGTTTCCACTTCTACGAGGGCTACGGTATGGATCTGGTGACCCTTCCGATAAGGGTGATGAGCCGTCTCGGAATAAAATACCTGTTCGTCAGCAATGCCGCAGGCGGAGCAAATCCCGATTTCAACGTAGGCGACCTCATGGTCATAAAGGACCACATCAACCTTATGCCTAACCCTCTGATCGGTCCGAACCTCGACGATTTCGGACCACGTTTCCCGGATATGACGGCGCCGTATGACCTCGGACTCATAGCGAAGGCGGAGGAAATAGCGGCGTCCATGGGCATATCGCTGCGCAAGGGTGTGTATCTCGCTTCGACCGGACCTTCATACGAAACCCCGGCCGAGGTACGCTATTTCCGGTCTATAGGAGCGGATGCGGTCGGTATGTCCACGGTTCCGGAGGTCATAGTGGCACGTCACTGCGGCATTCCTGTGTTCGGAATGTCGGTGATTACCAACAAGTCAAACTTTGACAACGTTTCCGAGGTACTCAACGACGGTGACGACGTGGTTCTCCAGGCCGATATTGCCGCAACGAAGATGACCCGCCTCTTCACTTCCCTGATTGCAGCCCTCTGAGTCAGGGCAGGGCTATGAGCGCCCTGTTTCTGAGACCGTCTATGCAGATGAGCAGCGGTTCAGCAGTCCTCACGTGACGGAAGAATGCCGTTTCCTCGACAGCCGGTAGTTCATTCAGCCGACCAATGTCGTAAACGCCTTCGCCCGCGTGAGGATTGATGTTGACGTATCCCACATTGAACGAGGTCAGGTTCTGGAAGAAATGGGTCCCCTGACTCGGCTCCACATAATAATTCGGCAGGCCGCTCTCCACAAGAACCTTCGTTTCCGAGATGTCGCTCCACTTCACAGGAATTCCCAGTGACGGTATGCTGCTTCCCCAGCGTCCGTAGCCTATGAGCACGTAGTTCCTGCCCGCCTCTCTCATCGCGGCGTTCATTCTTGAGATTTCCGCGGCCATTTCGACGGTCTTGAGATTATTGAAGGCTTCTGGCTTGACGTAGATGATGTCGGTGACTCCGTTTATGACCCCGGTCCCGAGGGCGCAGGTGGAAGTTACGACGGCACCGCTTTCGTCTATGCTGTTCCAGTCTATGTCAGACTCTGTGCTCTCCGAGGAAATTGGACGTATCTGAAGCACGTTGAAAATGCGTAACTTTCCGTTTGGAACGTCCAGATTGGCGGCGAACTCGACTTCCACGCAGCATTGCATCTCCTGCTGGGCTGTCTCCAGTATTCTCTTGACAATGTCGGCGAGAGGGAAGGTGCCGTACTGCAGCATCTGGGAGAAGGTGACCACCTTCGGACCTTCGGCAAATGGGCTCGTGGTGAGCATTCCGCTCTGGTAGTCCAGGGTCGAAGCTACGTATTTCAGGTTTCTGAATTTGAGGCATTCGCCTATCCTGAGCCTCTCCAGGTTGACGGCATCGTCTATCGAGGTCTTGAATTTTTCCGGCTGGAGGTTCAGGGCATACATCACATTCTGGGTTTCGCGCAGGGCGGAACCTGCCTCCGAGGTCTGAAGTACGTGACCCGGATGGGAAGGGGAGAAACGCAGCACCTGCTCTCCGTCCACGACAGCCTTGCCCAGGCCGAAAGCGACCTTCGCTATGCCTTCCTCCGGTTTCTCATATCCTATAGGATAGAAATTCAGCGATCTCGCCACTCCGGAGAGGGTAGGGAAATAGTAGCCTCCGTCTTCGCTGCCGCAGATTTCCTGTATCACTATGCCCATTTTCTCTTCTGCGATTACATTTCCGGTAGACGTGATGTAACCCCTTGAGGATGCGAAATATACGGATGCATATACGCTCTTGATGGCCTTCTGGAGGAGACGGAGTTCCTGGTCCTCGTTTTCAGTGTGCGGGACCATATAGGTGGAGTACACTCCGGCGAAAGGCTGGTAGTAGGAGTCCTCGAGTTTCGAGGATGAGCGTATGGCTATAGGCCTGTGTGCGCAGCGTATGAATAGCCTCAGGGCTTCCGACAGGTCGCGAGGGAGCTGGGATGACACGAATTCCGAGAGGACGTCCTCGTCCGAGATGTCGGCATTGATGACATAGCTGAGACCGTTCTCCATAATGAAGCGGTCGAAGTATTCCGTGGTTATCACGAGGGTTCGCGGCACCATCACTCGTACGCCCTCCCATTCGTTGAAGAACTTGTACTTGTAGAGCATGTGGTGGAGGAAGGCAAGGCCGCGCGCCTTTCCTCCCATGGACCCGTTGCCGAGCCGGGCGAACCAGATGGCATCGTTGTAGGTCGCCGGGTCGAACTGCGCCACAACACCGAGCGCCTGGTTGATGCGGTATTCGTGTATCTGGGAGGTGAGGTATTTCTTGTGGCTCATGTCATCCGCGAATTCCTTTGCAGTCCTCGGTCTGATGACGTTCGCAAGGGAGAAGAGTCCTCGGGCGAACAGCCACTTGGACATGTAGTTGCGGTTGAGGTAGTGAAGCAGGAGATCTTCGGGAATACCCGGGATGGCATCCTCGAGCTCGTGAAGGTCCTTTGCCCTGACCACTTCCTGATGGGTCACCGGGTCAATGATGACGAAGTCTCCGAAGCCGAACTCCCTCTCGATGTAGGCCACAAGGTCGTGGGTGAGAGTCTTGGAGTTCTTCAGGACGAAACCGACACCGAGTTTCGCGGCGGCGTCCCTCATGCTCTCCTGGCTGGACTGAAGCAGGAAAGGCATGTTAGGGTCATCCTTGCGCACCCAGTTGCAGAATTCCAGTCCCGCATCCGGCTGTTCGGAACTCGACGGGTCTCCCTTATGGCGGACAAAACCTATGTCGGAGATGATTCCGAGCATGTTTCTGCCGTATTTCCCGTACAGGCTGACTGCGTCGTCATAGTTGGTCGCCATAAGTATCTTCGGCCTCGACCTCTTTCTCAGTATCTGCTGCTGCTCGTTGATGGTGTCCCTGATGGACTTGTAGTTCTGGTTGAGCAATACGCGGTAAAGCAGGGGAAGGTAGGCTGAGTAGTATCTGATGGAATCTTCCACCAGGAGTATGGCCTGTATTCCGCATTCGTCGATGTCGTGCTCGGCGTTGATGCTGTCCTCTATCAGCTTGATGATGGCAATGATGAGGTCAGTGGAGTTGTTCCAGCAGAAGATGTAGTCTATGTCGCTTGTATCGCTCTGCTCGACCTTGCGGTAGATTTCCTTGGAGAACGCCAGCAGCAGCACCAGCGGGGTGCCGGGGCAGAACTCCTTGAACCTGTGGGAGAAATCGACGACTCCCAGCTCGCCGACATTGTACATCGTGATGACAAGGTCGAAGCATTCCCCTCCCTCGATGAGTTCCAAAGCCTGGGCTGTGGATTTCACCCTTTTTATGGCCGGAGGATTGCTGAGGTTCAGCTCGTTGTATTCCAAGGCTATCTGCACCTCTATCCTTCCGTCCTCCTCGAGGGTATATTTGTCGTAGTTGTTGCATATCAGAAGAATCTTCTTGATCCTTCTGCTCATCAGAGTGCTGTAGTCAGTAGTCTCCATCAGTCTTCTTTGCGGAAATCCCTAATTTTCTGTTCTTCGCTGAGACGGCATATCAGAAGCCTTCCGTCCTTTTCGGCCACTATGTATCCCTCAAGGCCCTCTATGATGACACGTTTGAGGCTGTCGGTATGGACCACGCAGCCCGAGCATCCGTGCAGTTCGGCGCTCACTCCCGCAACGGCGTTGTCATCCGCGTCGCGTTTCATGTTCGCGTGCAGCGACCCCCAGGTTCCGAGGTCGCTCCATCCGAAGTCGGCGGGTATGGTGTATATGTCGGGCGATTTTTCCATGACCGCGTAGTCTATGCTGATCTTTTCGCAGGTAGGGAACAGCCTCGCCGTAGTCTCCTTCTCCTTCGGAGTATAGAAATCTGCGGACATCGTGTCCATTACTCCGGCAATCTGCGGAGCCCATCTTGTGATGGCCTTGCAGATGGTTTCGGCCGTCCATACGAATATGCCGGCGTTCCAGAGGTGGCGGCCGCTTTCCAGATAT
Organism: Bacteroidales bacterium; assembly: GCA_016293535.1. GTDB lineage: Bacteria > Bacteroidota > Bacteroidia > Bacteroidales > UBA932 > Cryptobacteroides. The sequence goes on from JAEDEB010000018.1 coordinate 34,396, forward strand.
TCCTGAGCTGTTGCCGCATCCGGCTTTTCCCTGAACGACGACACCTTGACCACCTCACCCGAAGAGCAGGTCCCGCCGGCTGTCTCTATGTACCCGTATCCGGTTTCAGGACGAGAGGGTTTAATGCCTATGGTCACGATACGGTCCCCCTGCGCGCTGAATTCCAGAGCGCGCAGTATGATGCGCCTGTATTCCTGCGGGTCGGTAACGAGGGCGTCGGACGGGCATACGACGACATTGGCGTCAGGATGGTGCATGCGGATTTTCCAGCAGGCGTAGGCGATGCAGGGCGCGGTGTTGCGTGCGGCGGGCTCGGTCAGGATGTTGCTGTCCGGAATCTGCGGGAGCTGGGCCTTTACGGTCTGTCCGTAACGCTCGGATGTGACTATCCAAATATTGGAAGCGGGGCAGATGGGCAGGAAACGCTCCACGGTCATCTGTATCAGAGTCTTGCCCGTACCGAGTATGTCTATGAACTGCTTCGGGCAATCTTCTGTGCTCATGGGCCAGAACCGGCTTCCGATTCCTCCTGCCATTATCACGACATGGCTCTCTGTCATAAGTGAAGGATTTTTGTATCGTTGTCAAGGAGTATGTTTTCAAGGCACAGGTCGAGACTGTCCTCCCATTTCGGGATTTCCAGTCCGAAGCTTTCCTTTATGCGTGTCTTGTCAAGCACCGAATAGGCGGGACGGCGGACTTTGCTTGGGAATTCCTCCGAACTGCAGGGCAGGACTCTGCACTCCGGACGCGAAGGGTCGAGCTCTCGCGCCCTCGAGCATATCCTGCTGGCGAACTCGAACCAGTTGCATGAGCCCTCGTTGCTGAAATGGTATATGGCTCCGTCCGCTCTTTCTGCCGAAGTGCTGCCGGCGAGCCTGTTCTCGAGAATGCGGTATATTGCGGCAGCAAGGTCGCCAGCATAGGTCGGTGTCCCGAACTGGTCGTCCACCACCCTTACCTCCGCTTTCGTTGCGGTGAGCCTCAGCATGGTGAGGCAGAAGTTCCTGCCATATTCGCTGTATAGCCAGGCTGTCCTGATTATGATGTGCCGGCATCCGGATGCTTCTATGGCCTTTTCTCCTTCCAGCTTGGTAAGCCCGTAAACCCCCGTGGGTTCTCCGACGGCATCCTCGCGGTACGGTGTCCTCAGGTCAGCCCCTCCGAAGACGTAGTCGGTGGAAATATGGACAAGGAAACCGTTCCTGCGCGCCATTGCCGCTGCGAGTATCGCCGGTGCCTCGGCGTTGAGCCTGCGGGCGAGCTCTATGTTGTCCTCAGCCCTGTCCACGTCCGTGTACGCCGCGCAGTTGATTATGGCGTCGATGTCCATCTCCCCGACCAGCCTGTCCACGGCTTCGCGGTCGGTAATGTCGAGTGTCAGGGTCTCCCGGCCTTCGGCCCTTGCGATGTCGCTGAAAATGTATCTGTCACGGGAATTCCTGCTGACAAGGCGGAGTGCTGTTCCGAGCTGGCCGTTTCCTCCTGTTACGAGTATGTTCATAATTCCTTCTTGATTCTTACAGTTCCCCTTTGTTGAGGAGATCCTTGAATGCGGGATGGTGGCTGTCCTTTTCCGAGAGAATGACGTCTTCGCGGGGTATCTGCCAGTCTATCGCAAGATCCGGGTCATCCCAGGCCACGGCTCCCTCGCTCTGAGGGGCGTAGAAATTGTCGCACTTGTACTGGAATACGGCACTCTCGCTGAGAACTGCGAATCCGTGGGCCATCCCCCTCGGAAGAAAGAACTGCCTGTGGTTTTCCGCCGAAAGTTCGACCGAGAACCATTTTCCGAAGCTGGGAGAATCCCTGCGTATGTCGACTGCCACGTCGAGGACTCTTCCCTCCACGCATCTGACCAGTTTCGCCTGGGCGTGTTCCCCCTTCTGGAAATGGAGGCCGCGCACGACTCCGTAACAGGAGCGGCTCTCGTTGTCCTGAACGAAATCGACTGGTCCGACCAGTGCGTCGAAGTCCTTCTTCGACCAGCTCTCGAAGAAATATCCGCGCGAGTCTCCGAAAACGCGCGGCTCAATGATGTAAAGTCCCTTGATTGGGGTTTCCGTTACTTTCATATCTCCTGCTCAGCGGTTCCCGTACATATTGTTGTAGTAGTTCATATAGTCCCCGCTGGTGACGTTGTCCAGCCACTGGCCGTTTTCCAGATACCATCTGACCGTCTTCTCTATTCCTTCCTCGAACTGCAGCAGGGGCTCCCATCCGAGTTCCTTCTGGAGTTTCCTCGAGTCGATGGCGTACCTGAGGTCGTGGCCGGCCCTGTCAGTGACGAAGGTGATGAGGTCCATATCCTCGTTCTCCTTCCTGCCGAGCAGCCTGTCCACCGTAGCTATCATCACCTTAATCAGGTCGATGTTCTTCCACTCGTTGAATCCTCCTATGTTGTAGGTCTCGGCTGTGCGTCCCTTGTGGAAGATGAGATCTATGGCGCGCGCGTGGTCCTCGACATAGAGCCAGTCCCTCACATTCTCTCCGCGTCCATATACCGGAAGAGGTTTTCGGTGGCGTATGTTGTTGATGAACAAAGGTATCAGTTTCTCGGGGAACTGGTAGGGGCCGTAGTTGTTGGAGCAGTTGGTGACTATGACCGGCATACCGTAGGTGTCGTGGAAGGCCCTCACGAAGTGGTCTGAGGATGCCTTTGCTGCCGAGTACGGTGAATGCGGGGCGTACTTGCTTGTTTCCGTGAAGAACTCCTCTCCGTAAGCCTCGTGGTGTTCTCCGGAGGCCTTTGTGGAGAAAGGAGGGGTTATTCCTTCCGGCCTTGTCATTTCCAGGGCGCCGTAGACCTCGTCCGTGGATATGTGGTAGAAGAGTTTTCCTTCGTATTTTTCAGGAAGGGATTCCCAATGGAGCCTTGCGGCCTGAAGCAGGCTGAGCGTGCCCATCACATTGGTTCTGGCAAAGGTGAAAGGGTCCTTGATCGACCTGTCCACGTGGGATTCGGC
>JAEDEB010000078.1 GCA_016293535.1 Bacteroidales bacterium
CCGTTCTGACGGCATCTGCCCAGGAGAAACAGAAATACTATGTTCCCCAGAAGGGGGACTGGTCGGTAGGCATCACCTACAATCCTGCAACTATGGTAAGGGACATCCGTGTGCAGCCCAAGCCGGGAGAGTTTGCCGGGGCCTGGATTGAGGAGCTGGCTGCCAGTCCGAAACAGATGTTCATACTCTCGCAGGATCCTATCGCGGCAGTTCGTGCCAAATATTTCATCTCATCCAAAGCGGCAGTAAGGGCTACTCTCGGTTTCAACGGAAGTCTCATCAACTATAAGGAGTATGTGCGGGACGACCTCGCTGCGGCAGCAGACCCGGACACTGAGAACAAGGTCGTGGACAACCTGCGTTCCAATCTCAATTCCGTCAGTCTCCAGCTGGGCTATGAAGGGCGCCTTGGCGAAGGTTGTGTCAGGTTCGTTTATGGTTTTGACCTGATGTACTCGATAGCCGGGGGTACTATGACATTCCAGTATGGCAACGAACTGACAGATCTCAATCACGTGCCGTCCACAATGCCTATGACCTCGGAGATGAAGGCCGGTTCAGTCAATGATTTCCAGAGCAAACTGGGAATAGACTACGGGCGTCCTCTGAAGAGGTACAATTCCGGATATATTCACGGCATTGGACTGTCGGTGGATATAGGAATAGAGGTCTTTCTGGCAGAAAGGGTTTCCGTCGGTCTGGCAATGAACCTCACGCCTATAATGTTCAGCTTCCAGCCACAGACCTACACCATATATGAAGGTTTCTCATCCCTTTCAGGCAAGGTGGAACAGTATAACGGACTTGTAAGTCCCGGCAGCAATGCTCTGCTCTACGGCACCGAAAACCTTGGCTGCAGACTCACCCTCAACTACTACTTTTAACCTTTATCATGGGAAGTCGCTCAAATGAACCGCTTATGCCCTACGAGGAAGTGCAGCGCCTTATCGATGAAAGGCTCGAAGCAATTCTTCTGCAGGAGTCGTCTGAGCCGGTGCAGTCCTCTGCACGAAAATCCGACAGGGGTGACGTCAAGTGCAAATTGAAATCTATCTGGAAAAGGATAACAAATAAATGAACTATATGAGACAATTGAAATTGATGTCCGCAGTACTGCCGCTTCTGCTTGTGGTGCTGACCGGATGCGAAAGGGAGGAAAACAATGGAATGGTGGAGGAAATCATCTTCACCAATATCCCTTCCAAAGGAATACGCATTGATGAGGGGGATACATTCGACCTTGAATTCTCCATCAGACCATCCTCTCTCCAGGAGACGGCCGTAATCGAGTGGACAAGCGAAGACAAGGAAGTGGCTACCGTACGCAAGGGCCGCATTACCGGCGTGTCAGCCGGCAAGACGGTCATCAGGGCTGTATGCGAAGGCGGGGCGGAAGCTGTGGCGGACGTGGAGGTGCGCCCGGTGGACGTGACTGCATTCCAGATTCCTTCCTCTCTCAAAGTTCCCCGGGGAGAGAGCGTGATTGTATCTGTAACCGGAATAGTGCCTGAGGGAGCGAGTGTTTCTTCCATTGACTGGAGCATTGCGGATGAAAGCATTGCCAGCTTGGAGATAAGCGGCGGTTCGCTGTATGTGGCCGGCCTGAAGAACGGCACCACGACACTGACGGGACAGGGTTCCGGAGTCAGCAAAAGCTGCAAGATTACCGTGGAGTATATTCCTGTAAAATCCGTGACCGTCACTGTCGCCAAGTCCTCGGTTGAAGTGGGGGAGGAGTCGTCTGTCAGTGTAAGCTTTTCACCGTCAGAGGCCTCCAATATGTCACTCTCGTGGGAGGTATCCCCTTCAGGAGTGATAGACTTTGACCCTGAGACTATGAAAATCAGCGGTATAGCACCGGGCAATGCTACCATCAAGGCCACTGCAATACGGGATGATGTCTCGGGCTACTGCTCAGTCACTGTAATCGCGCCTGTAATGTCAATCGAAAGCGCCAACGGACCTGCGGATTGCTTCCTCTGTCCTGACAACAGCTTCTCCCATCTCAAAAAGACCGTACAGCTCAGCGCTACAGTCCGCGGGAATGCGGTAGATGGGGTGACCTGGTCTTCGTTAGATGAGAAAGTGGCTACTGTTGACAAGAATGGTCTTGTGACTGCAAAGGGCCACGGAGTATGCTTTATCTATGCGGCCACGGAGGTACAAAAGGCCAGCGCCTATATCTGGTCTGCATCCAAAAGCGGCTATGACCTTAAACTGACCGGTAGTGATCCGAATAGTATCATACCTGACCATGACTACTATGAATGGCAGGAATCCGAAGATATAGTTCCTGATTATGGTCACGATGTCGGCTTCTTCGATACGAAAATGTTTGTGACCGCTGAGGGGAAGACCCATAACCTCTACCAGATTCTGTACCCTTACGGATGGAACGGTAATGACTATGACATCATAACGGCGAGCGTATCGGGAGACGGTGTAAGCATTACCGAGGACAACCAGGCCACAATATCATTCAGGTCTGCTGACAATGGACCTGCAAGCGGAAGCATCTGCTTTACCTATAAGCCGACCGGCTATACCAGGACAGTCAATTTCAACGTGGGCTATAAAAGCATATCATTCTTCAAGAATGATTCAGCGAAAAATCACTATAAGACCGTCGGCGCCGGCGGAAGCATCAGTCTGAGCAAAAGCGAGCAGACCTATTGGTATATTAGTCTCAATGCGACTGACAACTATCAGGCCCCCGGTTTCGGGAAACCTTACAAATCCGCATCCAGTGACAGCAAAAAAATGATGACCTGCGACAGCAATTCATCTCTGTATGTAGACAGTAGTGGATGTCTCAGGATTTCCTCCATAGCCAACGGAACCTACACTCTCAAGGCAGCCAGGGACAACAGTTTCACAATACGGCTTACAATTACCAACTGATAGACTTTGCAATCGACGACCAAACAATTGAGATATGAAATTGAATAGATTAATAAGCATTGTGACAATTGCCACAAGCTTGATGCTGATTTCCTGCAAAAAGGAACCTGTCCTGTACGACATTACATCCTTTGAGGTGCCGGAACTGGTGCACGTTTACGGAGGACATCCATTCACCCTTCCTATTGTCACCGAGCCGGAAGCGGGTGACATCTCCAAACTGGAGTTCACCCATCCTGAAGAGACCAACTTCAATGTGGAGATAAGGGACAACAAGGCCATACTCACTTATGTTCCGCTTGCGGAAAATGATGCAACTGAGGGTCTGAAAGTCAGAAGCGAAACCCTGCGCATAGGAAACGAGGCTCTCGGCTACAAGGATGTGGTGGTTCACGTGGCAAGCCAGCCGATTACGGCTGCCTTCCTTGTCCCTTTCGGCGTGGCTGAAATATCTGACGGGGCAGTCCTGAAGGTAGAAGGGAAAGAGCAGACGGATGGCTCACATTACTTCGGAATCCTTGCTGCAGTTGGTTTTACCGATATCGCAGGGCAGATCCCTGATTTTGAGGAAGACGAGTTCTCCTGTAATGTCGAGGCCCCTTCCGGCAAAATCATTTCCAAGGAGTCGGTCAATTCCGGAAACGTACTTGCCCTGCCTTTGTACTATACCAAGGACGTGGTGGGGGAAATGGCGATAACTTACAAATTTACAGACAGATACTCCGTCGCCGGAAAGGATTTCGACAACGAATACACCCTTTCCTTCTCCATTGAGAACTGGTATATCGAAGCTGAGGGTGCGTACAAGTCCCTGCACGAGGATGGTTATCTGCTGTCGTCAATGCCTTTTTATGGAGCAAGTTTCACTTACGATAAAAGGAACCGTATCACAAATATCCTCAGCGGTATAGTTGGCCCTATCGATATCAATCCGGATACCGGAATTTGCAGTGCCTTTTCCAGCTATGGCTCAATAAAGTACAATTCCAACGGACTTTTGGAACAGCTTGTACTGAGGAATCCAGAATGTGTGGACAGTCTGTATTGCGAGTATGATGCTTCCGCCCGCCTCGTCCGTTATGACCATCAATTCATTGTGCTGGAGGACGGCGTAGTCCCATACCGCGAAGAAGCGGAGTATATCTGGAAGGATGGCCTGATAGCAAAGGTGGAGGGCCGACAGTATTTAGGACCAACGTCTGTGCGTAATATTGTGGCGGAATATGAGTATGGCGAAACGCTGAACAAATATGAGCTCTTTACCCTTACTACCCATACCCTCAGGGACAACAGGGATTTTGTCTGGCCTCTTTTGCTCAGCGGACTTATGGGCCCTGCCGGCAACAAACTGCCTTCTTCATATACCTTTTCATATTCCGTCGTTTCAAATGGAGAAACCGTCAAACAGGAAGAAGGTGAATTTGTTTCATCTTATGAGATTTCTCCAGACGGACGTGTCTTCAGTGAAAGCTTATTGTGCAAAGGCGAGGCAGAATACAAAGATTTGAAATACAGCTATATAAGCGCAAACTAAGCAATCTTCAAACAATTACCAAATAGTCCTTTATATGAAATTGAAAACACTTTTTGGCGGACTGCTTTTCGCCGCCGCGATTATGACTGCATCATCCTGTGAGGAAATGTTCAAGCAGATGGCCAATGTACCGTCTTTCTTCATCCCTGAGGTGATGTACAATGGCCAGTCTTACCAGATTACCCGCCTGGCAACCTGCAAATACGAATTCACTACGGATTCGAAGTATCTTAAAGTAGTCGAGAACGAGGACGGCAAATTCATAGCCACCGCATCCGGTGACTGGGTTGATGAAACATCAAAGGAATTCGTGGAAGTAAATGTCACTGCCGTCAATCCGGACAACAGTTCTGTCGAGCCGCAGGTGGAGCAGACGGTGCTGCACGACTGGAACATCAAAGTATTTTACGGTGACACAGAGGTGGATCCGATATTTTTGAATGCGGAAACTGTCTATACGCTCAAAATGTATGACAAACTGACCGGTACTCCGGTGGATACCCTGCCCGGGTCGTTCAATGACAAGGACAATGTCCAGAAACTTTCCTGGAACTATAGTTCGTCTGCCATAGAGGAGTTGGAAACGACTGCCACTTCAATGGAGTTCAAAACTCTCAAGGCCGGTTCCATGTTTTCCGTAACGGTGTCATTGGGCAGTTCTATCAAAAACATTTCAATGCACACGAACAATTGAATGGTTGAAGCTTTATGAATAACGCATACATCAAGTCAACGGCTGTTCTGGCAGTAGCCATAATGCTCTCCTTGCCTTCTTACGCCCAATTCGGCAATATTCTGAACAAGGCAAAAGATGCTGCCGGAAAGGCAGAAAGAGTAAAAGCCATGGTAACACCTAACGAAACAGTCAAGGCCGATCTGAGTATCCCGGTATCCGGCAAAATCTATTATGTAAGCCCAAACGGCTCAAACCGCAATGACGCCACCTCTCCGGAGACGGCGGTGAAGGACCTCCAGAAGGCAATTGACCTTGCCGAAGAGGGATCTGCCATTTACATTGCCGAAGGCAATTATCTCGGCAAACTCGACCAGGGTTACATCGAAGTGAAGAAGTATCTCTCGCTCGTGGGCGGCTGGAAGAGCGATTTCAGCGAGAGAAATCCTGTAAAATACATTAGCTCCATACGTCCGGGAGCAGGGCAGGTAGGCACAAGCGGCAGCCATGCCAGCCTTGAGGTCTATGTGAGAGGCAAGCGCAACGCTGCTGTCCTCATTGACGGTATAGCATTCGACAAGGGCCAGTACAACAGTTATTGCAGCTATGCACCGGACGATGCGCGCACGGGTTCGCCGGAGGGTTGCGAGACAGGCCGTCTCCTCATCGAGGGAGAGAATCCACCTGTTCCGAAAGTCGGAGGTGCCCCTATCGGAAAGCCGCTTCTCCGCGGCGAGGTTGAGGGCCAGGTGACCATCCGTAACTGTACATTCGTGAACGGATACCATTTCGCCATCGAGATGGGCTGCGTCGCAGGACATTACGATGTCTATAACAATGTCTTCGTGGCCAACCGTATGTCTGCCTGTGAAATCCGCGGAATGAATCCTGACCACAATCTCTGCTCGCTGGATTTCCACGACAATACAGTCCTCTTCACCTGGTGCCGTACCAAGGTTCAAGAGAGCATGGGCGTAGGATTCAGGTTCATGACCGGCCTCAAGAAGGTGAGAGTTTACAACAATATCTTCGGCTGCTCAAACCTCGGTGCCATCGAGCGCACATTCGTCGACAGCAATGCCGCCAAAGAGGCTGAGCGAATAACCTCCGCCACCAACAACCTCTTCTTCATGAACCGCAACAATATGACCGAAGGTGCCGCAGACCTCGTGCTTCCTTCCGGAGGCGGCAAGTGGCTCTTCCTCGCTGCGTCCCAGTTCGAGGATGCCGAGCAGCTCAAGGAGTATGAGGGCAACAAGGAGATGGCGGCGGACGAGAATTTCATCAAGGCCATCGACCCTGCCTACCTGAAAGGCTACATGGGTATAAATATCAAGAGTTCTTCATCTTACGACCCTAATTCGGCTGCCAACCAGGTGAACCGTCTCTTCGGAATGAACCAGCAGGGAACCGAGATTGTACGTGCATCGATGTTCGCCAACCGTTACCCTTACGAGAAGGCCTTCGACCTCTTCGGGGCAGTTAGCGGTTATGGCGCGCAGAAACCTTAGTGACAGTTATGAGTACACGTTCACCCAACTACTCAGGTACCCCCTGACCTGAGTAGTTACCTTTTTAGACATAATTGAATACATTGATAATGAAAAGATTTGTTTTAACTCTGCTGCTTATTGGAGTAATCTGTTGCATCTCTGCCTGCAAGAAAGAGCCGGCACAGTTGGGGCCGACCTCATTCGAAGTGCCGGAGCTTGTACACGTTTACGGAGGACATCCGTTCACCCTTCCTATAGTTACCGAACCGGCTTCTGCCGATATCTCCGGACTGGAGTTCACCCATCCGGAAGAGACTAACTTCGAAGTGAAGATAGAAGACAACCAGGCTATCCTCACTTACGTTCCGCTTGCGGAAAATGATGCAACTGAGGGCTTGAAAGTCAGAAGCGAAACCCTGCGCATTGGAAACGAGGCTCTCGGCTACAAGGATGTGGTGGTCCACGTCTCAAGCGCGCCGTTTTCCGTTATATTTCTTGTCCCATTCAATGCGGCTGAAATCTCCGACGGTGCCGTATTGAATGTAGATGGGCAGCAGCAGGAGGATGGCTCATATTCCTTCTCGATTATTGCTGCAGTCAACCGTAGCGATATTGAAGGAAATGGTCCTGATCTCACGGAAGAAGAGTTCTCCTGCACAGTCGATGCTCCTGCAGACAAACTTATTTCCAATGATGGTACTATCGCAGGAAGTTTACACGCCCTGGCTTTGAACTATACCAAGGGTGTGGCAGGAGAAATGAAGATAGCTTACAAGTTTACCGACAGCTACACCGTGGCCGACCTGGAGTTCGCAAATGAGTACCGCCTTTCGCTTTCCATAGTGTCGGAGATGGAGTATGTCGATCTCGGCCTGTCCGTAAAGTGGGCCACCTGCAATCTGGGTGCATCCAAGCCGACGGAGAACGGTGGCTATTATCAGTGGGCGGGAACAAAGGATGTTTCCGATACAAAGATTTATCTTGATTGGAATAACTGCCCTTACCACACCGGTGATGATGGTTCATCGGGTTGGACGAAGTACAATTCGAAATCTTCTGTCGGTACGGTAGATAACAAGACGGTTCTCGAGGCAATGGATGATCCTGCTTCAGTCGCCCTCGGCGGGAAATGGCGTATGCCTACGGATGAGGAGTGGCAGGAATTGCGTAATCCTGACAATTGTTCCTGGATATGGACGACCATCGATGGAGTCAAAGGTCGCAAGGTTCAGTCAAAGAAGTCCGGATATACGGACAATTGGATATTCCTTCCTGCCGCCGGTTATCGGGGCTTCGACGGCTTTTACGATGTCGGTTCCCACGGTATCCATTGGTCATCGTGCATCGGTGCGGACATCACGAGCAACGCGTGCTACATGGGCTTCGATTTGAACGGCACCTACAGGGGCTTCAGATCCCGGTTTTTCGGCCTACCCGTCCGTCCCGTCTCAGAATAAAAATTAAGGGCGGCTCAGCCGTCCGCTGTAGCGAAGCGTCAAAACCGTGGGGATGCAAGGCGTCAGCCCGGCATCCCCGACCAAACCTGGGCGAAGCCCGAAAAGGTCGGAGAATCTGACAAAATTGCAATGACCTTCCATCTCACCCTCCAGACCCCGTCATTGAAGTCGTGGCTGATGATGCGGCCTCTTCCCTGCTCATATACTCAACGGTCACCGGCAGGGCCGCCGTATGGCCTGGCTATTTTGACACGGTACTAATTACTTCCATCGTCAAATA
>JAEDEB010000019.1 GCA_016293535.1 Bacteroidales bacterium
AGCTTCCCCGAAGCTCACTACATTTTTATTTGGGTTTCAAACATAGGGACTGTTTTACACAAATTTAGAGATTTTTCATTTCTTTTTTGAAAAATTTTAATAATTTTGCACGGATTTGGTAGTGAAACTGCCTGGTCACAAAGACAGAGTTAAAGTTTAACATCACTTAATATAAAAGAACAATGATCAAACTTGGTATCAACGGATTCGGTCGCATTGGCCGTATGGTATTCCGCGCTGCTGTTGAGAACTTCTCACAGGACATTCAGGTTGTAGGTATCAACGACCTTCTCGACCCTGATTATCTCGCTTACATGCTTCGCTACGATTCAGTTCACGGCAAGTTCAACCACGACATCCAGGTTGAAGGCAACTACATGATCGTAGACGGTAACAGAATCCAGATCTTCGCTGAGAAGGATCCTTCCAACATCACCTGGGGCGCTCTCGGTGTTGACGTTGTTGTAGAGTCTACCGGTTTCTTCCTCACTGAGGAGCTTGCTTCTGCACACATCAAGGCCGGTGCAAAGAAGGTTATCATGTCCGCTCCTTCCAAGGACGCTACCCCTATGTTCGTCTATGGTGTAAACCACGAGACTTACGCAGGTCAGACCATCATCTCCAACGCTTCCTGCACTACTAACTGTCTTGCTCCTATCTCCAAGGTCCTCAATGACAAGTTCGGTATCGTACGCGGTCTCATGACCACCGTTCACGCTGCTACCGCAACTCAGAAGACCGTTGACGGTCCTTCCAAGAAGGATTGGAGGGGTGGCCGCGGTATCCTCGAGAACATCATCCCTTCTTCTACCGGTGCTGCAAAGGCAGTTGGCAAGGTTCTTCCTGAGCTCAACGGCAAACTTACCGGTATGTCTCTCCGCGTCCCTACTTCTGACGTTTCTTTCGTTGACCTTACTTGCGAGCTCAAGACTCCTGCAACTTACGATGAGATCTGCGCTGCAATGAAGGAGGCTTCCGAGGGCGAACTCAAGGGTGTGCTTGGTTACACTGACGAGGCTGTCGTTTCCACCGACTTCCGCAACGAGGCAAGGACTTCCGTATTCGACGTGAAGGCAGGTATCCAGCTCGACCCTACTTTCGTAAAGGTTTGCGCATGGTACGACAATGAGTGGGGTTACTCCAACAAGGTTTGCGAGATGGCTCGTGTCATCATGAAGTAATTTCCGCTTACATACTACACAAAGAGGATGGCTGATAAGTCTTGGACTTGGAGCTCATCCTCTTTTCTTTTTGCCTGGGGACGTCGGAAATGACGGAGGGAGGGCTTAGCTGAAACGGTTTGTGATAACCTGCTGGAAACGGTAGCCGAGGCGTTTGAGCTCGATGCCGGCTCCTGTCCGGAACATCACTCTGGCAGCTCGCGCCAGCATGTGGAAGGCGTCGGCAGTGCCTGCCTCGATGGCGCTGTGTCGTATGAAATCCCAGGCAGACTGGGACAGACATTCCATAAAACTGACCAATGCACCAGCCTCTGCAGAGCCAGGTTCGTATCCGAGTATGTCGGCTACTATATGGTCATCCATATTGTCGAAACCGCGGGAACCAAGGAGGACGGAATAAGGCTCGCCGTGGTGGCGTCCCCAATCCTCGTCCCAGAATTTTGCCACAGCCATTCCGGCGAATGCCGCGCAGGCAAGGGTGAATTCGGGATAGCTGTTGAAGTTCTTGACGGCGTCGGCCATGAACTCAGGAGCAAATTCCTTCCACTTGCCGTCAATGTCGTCGCTTGAGAGGAGAACGTCTCCTGTCATTCCGAAAGAAAGGCAAAGCCTCAGGAGATTGTCCTGAAGCCTTGCCTCGATATCATCCAACTGTTCTTTTGTCATATTGCAGATCCAGATACTTGATACTTACTGTCTATGCTGAAGCATCTACAGATATGGTGTTACTAAGTTGCCTAGAACAGATATCCGAGGTTGATGTAGAACGCTCCGCTGCCGTCCTGCATGTAGTAAGGATTGTCTTTCTTGTAGAAGCGGCTTGTAGGCATGCCGTATTCGAATGCCACGATGAAGTTTGTGTTCATTATGAAACGGAGTCCGAGACCGAAACTTGCGTGAGGCATGTCCTTGAGAGCATGTACGCTGCCGTGCTCACCGCAATCCAGGGTCTTGTAATACTTTTCCTGCTTGTCGGCAGAAACCTCGTTGTATCTGCCTTCCATATAGGCCTTGTATGCTGCAAAATTTTCGGCCTGTCCCTTGAAGGTCATATCCCTTTCCCTCGTGACGTATGAACCGTCGGTAAAGGCGGTGAGTGAGAATGCTATGTTCTGTTTCCAGAGCTGGAATTCCACGAATTTGTAGCGGAACTCAGCAGTCCAGAGCATCTGGTCGAGACCGACCACGCGTGTCCTCATCACTCCTCGGGTCGTACGGTAGCTTCCGAATCCGTCCTTGTCGCTCTCGTTTCCCACCATTGTGTTGTAAGGAAGGGCATAGTAAGGGGCGCTCTTTCCGAAGGTACCCTCGTAGCTTGCGCGGTATGCGAAGGTGAGTATGCCGTTCTTGACTATAGGCAGATAGTGACGGAAGGTCAGAGCGTAGCGGTAGTAGGAATTGCTGGCTCCAAGCCATTTCGGTGCGAGAATGACATGACCTTCAGCCCATATTCCGCTTGTCGGGGCTCCTTCGTTGTCGCGTGTGTCGTACATGAGTCCGAGCCTGATGCTGCTGTCGAACATGTGCGGTTTGCCCTTCTTGTTATATATCTCACCCTGGTCGATGAGTCCCCAGTCCTGATAAAGTTCGAAGAGAGTCGGCATATATGCGCGGGTATCCGCAACATCCCTCATATCTTCCTGCTTGGCATTGGCGAAAGTCTCAGGTCCTGAAGGGAAGGTGTCATACCAGTTCTTCTTCTTGTTGATGCTGACGCGGTCGATCTTGTCCTGATTGTACCAGCGGAAGTGGTAGCCGGCCTCCCAGTAGAGGTTCTTGGTTATATGTCCGATGAAGTCCGACTTTGCGTAGAGGGTGCACTTGTTGAAGCGGTAGTAAGGGTTGTAGCGGTAGAGGGCCGCATCCGGCTCCGCTCCATTCTTGATTGCCTTTTTGTCATTCTTCATTCCCATCCTTTCATAGTCGTAGTAGGCTTGGAATCCGTTGAAGCCGTAGAAGTCGAAGGCTTTGTCGATGTTGTAGGAAGCCGAAGTGGACCAGCGTACTCCCGGGATGAGATTCTTGTTGTCGTGCTGAATCTGGAAGAGCATTGAGCCTTTTGTGAAGTATGAAGCCTCGAAATACCAGCGGTTGAAGTAATTCGGGTAGGTCGAACCGTCGCCATACTGATAAAGGTTGAGTATTACTCCGAGCTGGAAGCCCTTGTCCGCGTCATAGGCGACGGCCGGAAGAGGACCGTAGTTCATTCCTGTCTTGATTATCTGTCCCTGTTCGTTGTAGATGGGTTCCTTCTTCTCTTTCTGCTTTTTCTCTTTGGCCTGGGCTGCAGCGACGCACAGTACGAGGCAGATGAGGGATAGTAGTAATCGTTTCATAAGGCGTTGTTAAATAATGAGTTTCTGTAAATATGTCGATTTGGGACCTCAGAGTGTCCTGTCAGCCTCAGCTTTGAGTGAGTCGTATTCCGAGGCAAGATCCCGATTGAAGGCAAGCCTGAAATCGGATGCGAGAACCCTGAAGAATTCGATGCCGCAGTAGTAGGTTCCATGCGATACGCAGGCGAGAAGGAACAGAGGCAGGGCAATGAACCATTTCAGAAGAGCGAAGAACAGCGCTGCCCATACAGCGACCATTATCGGAAACGTCACAAGATAAACCCCGAACCGTCCCGTATTCCTGAAAGCCTTGTCCTTCATCCCTGATGTCACGCCCAGTGCGATGCTCCACATCGGGAGGGAGGCGATTGCGGCGAAAAGGAAAACCGGAAGGAAGAGAAGGGCTGCAATGCTGCGTCCTATCAGGCGGAGTCCCGGATGATTGTGGCCGAAGGATTTGAAGGAAACTTTCGCCCTGAGCCTTTTCCCCTCGAAGCGCGATGCCCTTTCGAGCAGCCCTTCATCTGCGCCCATGATCCTGTCCACAGCCTCGCGATTGTTCAGCAGTCTCTGCTCGAGGCTGCCTTCCCGCTTTGCGAGTATTCTGGTCAGAGTCCATCTCGGGGCATATTTCTCGTCGTCCGGGATGTAGGTTATGAGTTCGGAAATCCTCTGATGGAGCAGGGTCATAAGGCCTCTGTATATGTCTGCCTCATTTTCTCCAGCATGTTCGCGAACGTATTCGCTTACGTTTATCGGTTCTCCGTGCCGGAGCAGGGCAGTCGTCTTGAAGCGGAAATAGTCTCCGTATTCGATTCCGGACGGAACTATGTACACGGGTTTTCTGTCACCGAACTTGCCGTTCGCCTCGAGAGCGATGCGGATGATACCCTTGTTGACCGGAAGAAGCGAGTGCATGGGACGGTGGCGTCCCTCGCAGAATACGCAGAACTTCACGCCGTTTTCCAGGGTCTCGATCACCTGGTCGAATGAATCGCGGTTCTTGGCTACGTTGCGGAGCCCGTCCCTTTTCCTGACCATAGGGAGAATCTTGAAGAAGGTCATCAGTTTCCCGACGGCCTTGTTGTTGAATATGTCAGCCCTGGCTCCGAAGACAGTCCTTTCCCTGCGGGAACAAAGGACCACGAGAGCATCCATGAGCGTGTTGCAGTGGTTCGGCGCGATTATGACGGCTCCGTCTTCAGGCAGTTTCTCCAGTCCGCAGACCTGGTATCTGCTGTAACTGTTCTTTATGAGCCGGTTGACTATAGGATGCAGGATTTCGTATAATCTGTCCTTTTCGTAAATCTTTGACATTGTACTCTCTATTTACTGGTTCTCCTTCTTCCTGGTGAGGCTGAACACTGTCGATACCGTCAGTCCTGAGATTATGTGCCATACTCCCCACCATGCAGTGATGACAAGCATCCCTCCGTGAGGCGGGAAGTTCGTGAATATGTCTGTTCCGAGCAGAAGCACGAGACCCAGTCCGGAGTTCTGTATTCCTGTCTCTATAGTCAGTGTCCGCTTGTCCTTGTACGGCAGTTTGAAGGCCGATGCAGTCGAAAAGCCTATCAGCAGGGCGAGGAGATTATGGATGAGGACTACGAGGAAGATATACTTGATGCACTGAAGGAAGGCTGTTCTGTTGCTCCAGAATGAGAGCACCACCATTGCGATGAAGAATACAATGGAAAGCCACTGGAGCGGTTTCTTCAGCGCCTCTGCGACTTTCGGGAGGAAATGCGAAGTCAGCATCCCAAGTGCAAGAGGAATTCCGAGGAGTATGAAGATGGTCTTGAATACATCCCACAGAGGAATGGACAGGGTAGGGATTTCGCTCGCGACATCTGCGCAGTGAAGGTAAAGGTTCCCCCAAAGGAAGAAGTTTGCCGGAGTCATTATTACTGCAAGCGCAGTGCTGATTGCGGTCAGGGAAACCGACAGTTCTACGTTCGCCTTGGAAAGCGAGGACATGAAGTTGGAGATGTTCCCTCCCGGACATGAGGCTACGAGTATCATTCCGAGAGCCATCATCGGAGAGATTGCCTTCCCGAACGCGAGTGCAAGGAGGAAGGTGAATGCCGGAAGCAGTATGAACTGGCATACAGCGCCGACGATTACGGATTTAGGCTGTCTGAATACGTCCACAAAGATTTTCGGATTGATTCCGAGGGCGACTCCGTACATCACGAAAGCGAGTACGATGTTTATCGTGTTCATGCCGCCGGCGTTCAGGCTTACCTGAATGCTGTCGATTGTCTGGGCTGTTTCCAAGGTCATTTCAGTTCACGTTTTCGGTAGTGCCGCATTTAGTTCGCCTGCTGAGCGACTTGCATTGGCGTCGTTTTCCGCTGCAATGCGAGGGACAAGCGGCGTGCAAGGTACAAATATTTTTCAATATATTTGTTCCCGTCGCCGCCGGACGGCTTGGTAACTGCACCATAGCGTATATGCGTGTGCATCTGATTAATTTGTAAACCATAGTTATATGTCCAGAGTTCTTTCCGTCTTTACGCTTGTTTTCGCATTCCTGCAGGCTTTCGCCCTGCATGCTCAGGATACGCCGACAGAAAAGACATATATCAACGTCGCACATCGCGGCGGAGCGTCCATCGGCAATGAGAATACCCTCAGTTGCATAGCCGCCGGAATTGCAGCCGGGGCCGACATGGTCGAAATCGACATCCATCTGACCAAGGACGGACAGATGGTGGTGTGTCACGATCCGACCATAGACAGGACTACGGACGGACAGGGCGCGATAGAAGAGATGACGGCAGATGAGATTCGTGCCTTCCACATTGTGGATTCCCGTACCGGGGAGCTTACGGACGAGACTGTCCCCACGCTTGAAGAGGTCCTGGACCTCGTGTCGGGGGAGTGCTCCCTCCTTGTCGAGGTGAAGAGGAAGAAGAACCAGTATCCGGGCATAGAGGAAAAGCTGGTCGAGGCAATAGACGCTTTCGGAGCCCGCAGATGGGTGACGGTCCAGTCATTCAACGACAGTGTGATAGAGAATGTCCACGCGATCGCCCCTGACATCCCTGTCCATAAGCTGATAGTCTGCAGGCTTCCTTTCGGGCTGGCTTTCGACGGCAGGATAGTGAAATTCAATTACGACAAGTATGATTATGTCGAGGCAGTCAATGTCCACCGCAGTTTCGCCACGAAGGCGATGGCGCGCAAGGCCCACGCTGCCGGAAAAAAGGTAGGGGTCTGGACTGTCGATAAGCCTCGGCAGGTCGAGAGAATCAGGGACAGGGTGGATATGATCATAACCAACTCGCCCGATCTCTTCTGACAGTGCATTGGCATGCTTGTTGTTTCTTCAGGCTCTTCGGCGGCAAAGGGATGCCGCGATTGAGAATATTAACAATATAAACCGAATCGAAAAATGAAGAAGATCATCGCAACAATTGCAGCTGCTGCAGCCATCGTGACAGCTTGCGGAACGGCTAACAAGGCAGTGGATATCAAGGGAGAATGGACCGTAGTCGCCATACAGGGCGAAACGGTAGACATCGAGGAGATGCCTTCACTCGCGTTTGACGGCAACAAGTATCACGGATACACCGGTGTAAATCTCATCAACGGTGAGTTCGAGAGAGAAGGCAATGTCATTACCCTCGGAGACGGAGCGATGACCCGGAAGGCAGGTCCCGCAGAGGATATGGAAGTCGAAAGCAAGTTCATTTCTCTCACTTTCCAGCCGCTGACGGTTTCTCTTGACGGAGAAAACCTCATCCTTTCCGATGCCGAGGGCAACGAGGTGTTCAAGCTCGAGCCTAAGGCTGAGTAAGTTCAGGAAAGAGTTTTACCTTACCTCACCGAGAGTGCAGTTCCATACTCCGGTGCGAGCGAAATCTGCGACGGTTCTGCGGAATCCGCCGCAGATTTCGTCATATAGGTCAGGAGTGACGCCGCCAGCGAGACCGTAGCCGAGTATCTGTTCCTTGCTTCCGTAGAGGAATGCGATTTCAAGACCGTGCGCAGCCTTCCAGTTGGCATCAGGAGGACACCAGGTAAACTTGTACTCCAGAGCGTTGATGCCCTGCTTCCGGAGGCGTCTGGTGAATTTTGCGGCACCGTTCCTGAATACGAGATTTGTGACGATTGAAGTGAGACTCATGTCGCCTGAGGTTCCGAAGTCCTTCAACTCCTTGTCCTTGAAATCCATCACGAACATCGATCCGTCGTGAGCCTGCCAGGTGACGACCACGTCCTCGACTCCGCACTTGATTTCCTTGCCGTACTCCTCCATTCCGTATGGACTGAAAGCCATCGCTCCTCCGCCCACCTGCTCCTTGAAGCTTTTCTCCGCTGCCACAATCTCGTCGGCAGTGGCTTCGAGAGGGTCTTTACCCAATATCTTCAGATACTTGGAGGCATTCTTTGCAGCCTTTGCCTCCGACTGGTTGAGTAGGAAAGGTGCGCTGAAGACTATTGCGCGCCTGAACAGCTTCTCTTCGAGGTGGTTGATAAGGTATACCACGTCCTGGGCACCTGCAGACTGGCCTGTCACGGTCACGTTGTCCGGATCTCCTCCGAAGTCGGCGATATTCCTTTTTATCCATCTCAGTGCGGCAACCTGGTCCTCATATCCGAGTGAGGTCTTTTCCCTGCTCTCATCATACAGGTATCCGAAGACTCCGTGGCGGAAACTGATGCTGACGGTCACTATTCCCTCGTCCCGTGCGAGTCCGCTCGCGTCGTACACCTCCCATTCACCGCTTCCGTGGTGGTGGGAACCTCCGTGGATGAAGACGACTACCGGAAGCTTTCCTTCCATGGAAGGAGTGTTGATGGACATTACGAGACAGTTCTCGTCAGGCTCGAGAGTTCCGGCAAGGAACATGCTGTTGCCTGTCTCTGTCTGAGGGCATTGCGGACCGCGGGCCGAATAATCGGCAGTCCTGTCCCATCCCTCTGCGGGGACGGGCGGGCAGAACCTTTCCGCGTGTGCATAAGGAACGTTATGGAAGGTCTTCAGCTGTGCATAGGCAACGGAACTGAGGAACAGGGAGGCTGCAAGGGCGCAAAGCATCCTTGTAGCCGAAATCATTCTGAATCCGGTCATTAGTCGTATCTTTTGTGGTTTTCCTTGATCTTCTTCTGCTGCTTGTGAGGGAGCCAGAGTCCGTATACCTCGCTGCAGTTGCCGGCCGTGATGAAGGCGGGGAATTCGTTCTTCCTTATGAATTCCATCAGGCTGGAGAACTCCGACGTGGTGAGAAGAGCCTGTATCTCGACCTCTTCGTTGTCAGAGTACCCGCCCCTGACCGTATAGAGGCTGCATCCACGCACAAGTTCATCGATTATGTATTTGCGGATTTTTTCATGTTCCTTGCTGATGATGCAGACCCTCTTGCGCTTGTTTATGCTGGCAGTGAAGTAGTCTACGATCACCCCGTTGATCCATGTGCCTATGAGGCCTATGACCACGATGCGGAATGGATGGATAAGGAATGCGGTCGCGCAGACCACGGCGCCGGATATGGTCACGGCCGTACCTATGTCCATGTGGCAGCGCCTGTTCATTATCAGGGAGATGATGTCGATGCCGCCTGTCGATGCGTTGATGCGGAAAAGGAAGGCCTGCGATGCTCCCAGGAGCAGGACATATGCGCAGAGGTCCAGCCACGGATCGCCCATCACTGAGGTCATGCCTTCGCCGATGAGACGGGAGTATGGACAGATCAGTTCCCAAAGGTCGATGAACGGACCCAGAAGCAGGGAGGCGAAGATGGTCTTGAAACCAATTTCAGGTCCGAGGAAGATATAGGCGAGTACGAGGAGCAATGCGTTGAATACCAATATAAGTACGGAGACCTTCAGGCTTATTCCGATTTTCAGGAGAAGGGAGTTGACCACCATCGCGAGACCGGAGATGGAGCCTATGATAAGGTTGCCTGGCATCAGGAAGTAATATACTGCTGCGGCTCCGACCAAAAGTCCCAAGGTCATTATCACCAATTCTTTCCAGAACTCCGCTTTGGTGAGAAAGTGCAATTTTCCAGTCATTCCGTTATAAAATTCCCCGCGAATATAGGGAAAATATATTTTTTTACTACTTTTGCGCCGCCTTAGGGGGGTCCCGGGTGCTGACGGCATCTTATCCGTCAGGTAAGTTTAACGTAGACAACTTTTTTATGGTACGAAATGAAGAAGCTTTTAGTTGTTTTTACAGCACTGTCTTGCTGCTTTCTTGCGTACTCGCAAGAGGTTGACGTCAGGCTTATCCCGAGGGTCGACGTCAATACCTATGTCCCTGCGAGCAATGAGGGAGGGTGGGCCGTCGACTTCGGCAACACATCATTCTACACCCTTATCGAGGGCTCATTCCTCGAGAATTTTTCCTATTCGGTAGCAAATCACTGGATTTCAGTCTATGGCTGGGAAACACCCGGTCAGGACATTGCCGGCCTGTACACCTCGACATTGTATTCCAATGCGGGCAACTGGCTGGACTGGGCCAATCTCAGCTATACTCTGGCGACGGATAAGGCGGGAAGTTTCGACTTCACGCTCGGCAAGGATGTGCTTTCGATAGGAGGTTTCGAGTATGATGCCTATGACTTCGACTGCCACTTCGGTCTCTGTTCCATGATGTGGAACTATCTCCCAGTTTACCAGTGGGGAGGAAAGATCGGTTACACGACTCCGTCAGAAATGACGAGCATCTGTTTTCAGGCGGCAACTTCCCCGTATGGAGGAATGCTTTTCCGCGACCGCCAGTACGGCGCGTATTCCCTGTATGTTTCCGGCGAATACGATTGGTACTCAAGTATCTGGGCTGTCAATTTCCTCCAGTATGCGAAGTCGTCGTATGTCAATGTGATAACCCTGGGCAACCAGTTCTACGCCGGTGACTGCACCATAGGAATAGACTGGATGAACCGCGCGAGAAGCGTGAAGAGTTTCTTCAATCAGGAAATGTCCCTGAAGGGTACGGTTTCATATAATTTCGGAGACAAGGTCGAACTTTTCGGAAAGGTCGGCTGGGATAGGTTTGCCGGTGAGGCGCTCTTCAGCGCAGCGGACGATATGTTCGGCATTTATGAAGAGAATGCAGAGGAACTGACTGACCCCGTGACAGGGGAGCCAGAAGGCTTTGCTCCGCTCGGGCGCAACTACGTCTATGGCGGACTGGGAGTCCACTGGTATCCTCTCAAGGATAGCCAGGATCTGAGGGTTCACGCGGTCGTATCTGCGAACAACTGGGCATCTGAAGTGTCCGTGAACCTTGGAGTGACCTATAATTTCAGTCTTACTGACCTTATCAAGAGGTAATGAACCCGAACGAAATCATCATCAATATCGAGCACCTCTCCAAGTCTTTCAACGGAAAGAAGGTTCTCGACGACATCAATCTCTATGTCAAGAGGGGAGAGTTCATAACCCTCCTCGGCCCTTCAGGCTGCGGAAAGACGACGCTTCTGCGCCAGATAGCAGGTTTCCTCCAGCCGGACGAGGGCGTAATCACCATGGACGGCAAGGACATCTCCCAGGTTCCGCCCCATAAGCGCAAGCTTAATACTGTGTTCCAGAGATATGCGCTTTTCCCGCATCTGGACGTGTATGACAATGTGGCTTTCGGCCTCAAGCTCGCGAAGGTCCCGGAGGACGAAATCGCGGCGAGGGTGAAGAAGTACCTCAAGCTTGTGAGCATGTCCGATTATGAGGACAGGGATGTGAATACCCTTTCCGGAGGTCAGCAGCAGCGCATCGCCATAGCCCGCGCGCTGGTCAACCAGCCTTCTGTGCTCCTTCTGGACGAGCCTCTTTCGGCCCTTGACCTGAAGATGCGCAAGGATATGCAGATAGAGCTCAAGGAGATGCACCAGAAACTGGGAATCACCTTCATCTATGTCACCCACGACCAGGAGGAAGCGCTCACACTGAGCGACACCGTGGTAGTGATGAACGAGGGCCGTATCCAGCAGATAGGTACCCCGACGGATATCTACAACGAGCCGCGGAACGAGTTCGTCGCTGATTTCATAGGCGAGAGCAATATACTCAACGCGACCATGTTGTGCGACCGCAAGGTGTCCTTCATCGGCCACGACTTCGACTGCGTCGACGAGGGCTTCGGTGAAAATGCACCCGTGGATGTAGTGGTCCGCCCTGAGGACATATATATTATGAAGAACCTCAACGGAGCGCAGTTCACAGGCACGGTCAAATCCTGCATATTCAAGGGCGTCCATTACGAGATGTTCGTGAACACGGATTCCGGCAATGAGCTTATGATCCAGGACTACAATGCCTTCGAGGTGGGTAGCACCGTTGGTATGCTCATACGCCCGGAGGATATCCAGGTTATGAGGAAAGCCTGTACCTGCAATGTCTTCGATGGCGTCATGACCTCCGACGAGACTGTCGAGGTCTTCGGCGTGGAACTGGAATGCGGTGCTCGGGAGGGACTGTCCAAGGGCGATGAGGTCAGCGTGGAATTCGATTTCGACAAGGTGGAACTCCTCGACAACAAGGAAGACGGCGCAGAGCACGGATTCGTCTCGTTCATACTGTACAAGGGCGACCGTTACCATCTTACCGTCACCACGGACGGCGGGTACAAGATCCTCGTCGATACCAATGAAGTCTGGGACAAGCTCGACCTTGTTGGAATCTCCATCAGGCCGGAAGACCTCAGAATCTCCAGAACCGGTAAAGAGGAATAGGAAATGGGCAAGAGATCCAGCTGGGTAATCCCATATTTCATATTTCTGGTTCTGTTCGTCGTGCTTCCGCTTGTGCTCATAGCGGTGTACGCGTTCCAGGATTCGTACGGGCATTTCACGCTCTCCAACATTTTCGCCTTCTTCACCGACCCGAAGATTGTGAATTCCTTCCTTGTCTCCATGGAAGTCGCTCTGGAGAATACCCTGATCTGCCTGCTGATAGGCTACCCTGTCGCATACATTCTTGCCGACAGGGATCTGAACAGGTCGGCGGTCACCGCAATGCTGTTCATCCTTCCGATGTGGATAAATGCCCTTATGAGGACAATGGCCACGGCGGAGATATTCAGCTGGCTCGGAATCCATCTCGGGAAGGGTACCCTCCTTTTCGGTATGGCGTACGACTACCTTCCGTTCATGATATATCCTATCTACAACCAGCTCAACAAGATGGACCGTTCGTACATAGAGGCCGCGCAGGACCTCGGCGCAACTCCTTCCCAGGTGTTCCGCAAGGTTACCCTGCCTCTCTCGATGCCGGGCGTGGTAAGCGGCATTATGATGGTCTTCATGCCTACCGTGTCCACCTTTGCTATTTCGGAGATACTCACGAACAATACGATACAGCTCTTCGGATCGGTGATTCAGGAGCAGTTCTATAACATGATGTGGAATCAGGGCGCCGCTCTTGCCCTTGTGATGCTCCTTCTGATAGGACTCACCACCCTTCTGCCGGGAGGAAAGAATGCGGCTGAACAGGAAGGAGGGCTGATATGATGAGTGCCAGAAAGATAATTTCCAAGGCCTATCTGTGGATGATTCTGGCGATTCTCTATGCGCCGATAATCTTCATAGCAGTATTCTCCTTCACAAAGGCGAAGTCCCTGGGCAACTGGACAGGTTTTACCTTCGACCTTTATACCTCCCTCTTTACGGGGGCAAACCCCGCTTCGGCATCCCTGCTCGAGGCTCTTCAGAGCACCCTGATAATAGCTCTCGTGGCTTCTGTGGTTTCGACGGCGCTGGGTACGCTCGCAGCGATAGGCATATACAACCTTCACGGAAGAAGGAAGGCGACGATAGAGTTCCTGAACAACATCCCCTTGCTCAACCCTGACATCATAACAGGTGTCTCGTTGTTCCTGCTCTTCGTATTCCTCCATGTTTCCAAGGGCTATGTGACCGTCATACTGGCTCACATCACCTTCTGCACGCCTTATGTGGTCCTGAACGTGCTGCCGAAACTGGCGCAGCTCAATCCCAACATATATGAGGCGGCCCTTGACCTTGGAGCGACCCCTATGCAGGCTCTCCGCAAGGTACTTATTCCCCAGCTCCGTCCCGGTATGTTCTCGGGCTTCGTGCTGGCCTTCACGATGAGTCTCGACGATTTCGCGGTGACCTATTTCACTGCGGGAAGCGCCGGGCTCCAGACCCTCTCCACCTACATCTATGCAGATGCGAGGAAGGGCGGTCTTACACCGGAACTCAAACCTCTGATGACCATCATATTTCTGCTGATTCTGGTAGTTCTGGCGGTCGTCAACGTCAAGGCATTCAAGAAAAACAAAAACAAAAACAAAGAAAACCGATAATGAAAAGATTCATCAGCATTCTTGCCGCAGCGTCAGTGATGCTTGCTGCAGCGGCGGGCGCTTCCGCAAAGGACAGAAGCGAGGTTCTCAAGGTCTATAACTGGTCCTCCTACATCGACCTGACCGTCATTCCGGAGTTCGAACAGTGGTATTTCGAACAGACGGGGGAGAAGGTGGAGGTCATCTACCAGTTGTTCGACGTCAACGAGGCCATGCTCTCGAAGATAGAGAAGGGCCACGAGGATTACGATGTGGTGTGCCCTTCTGACTATATAATCGAGCGTATGCTCAATACGGGCCTTCTGCTTCCTCTGGACTTTGCGGCCCTTGAGGAAACGGGCACCGAGAACTATATCAGCAACAACAGGTCCCCGTACATAGAGAAGATGTTCTCCCAGATCAACCCGGAAATCGATGCGAACGACTATTCGGTTGCATATATGTGGGGCACCACGGGCATCATCTACAATACCGACAAGGTCAAGGCTGAGGATGCGGCCACCTGGAACGTGCTCCGCAACCCTGACTATGCTGGAACCATACTCATCAAGGATGCGCCGCGTGACGTGTACGGACCGGTGCTCATCTATCTCAGGCAGGAGCAGCTCCGCAACGGTGAGGTTACCCTTCAGGAACTGATGTCCGATTCCTCCGACGGGAGCATCGCCGACGTGGAGGCTTTCCTTATGGAGGCAAAGCCTGGCGTATGCGGTTTCGAGGCTGATCTCGGAAAGGAGCAGATGACCAAGGAGCGCGCTCTGATTTCCCTGAACTGGAGCGGTGATGCGGTATGGGCCATCGAAGAGGCTGCCGCGGTGGGAGTGAACCTGGACTACGTAGTGCCGGAGGAGGGTTCCACCGTATGGTTCGACGGATGGGTGATACCGAAGTACGCGAAGAATGTCAAGGCTGCCACTTATTTCATCGATTTCATGTGCCGTCCGGACATTGCAATCCGCAATATGGAGGAGACGGGCTATGTGTCTGCCAATGGCGCCATCGAGGTGCTCGAGTCCCAGATCGACGAGTCCTATCCTGCAGTCGACCTGTCCTACTTCTTCGGAGATGATGCAGACAGCGTCCACGTCAATCCCGTGCTCTATCCTGACCTCGCCGTCATAGAGCGCTGTGCTCTCGAGCATGACTGGGGCAACGACACCGAGAAACTGCTTTCGATGTGGCAGAACGTGAAAGGCAGCAAGGCAAGCATGACAACCTACTTCATCATACTTGCGGTGGCTGCCGCAATTGCCGCATACTTCATCTGGAACTCTGTCCGCAAGAATGCGAGACGCCGCCAGAACCGCGGCCGCAGTCGCAGGTAATCAGGTCCAGGACAATATGAATCCCGCCGGTTTCGTGCAACGATTCCGGCGGATTTTTCATCTATGGCCAGGTTGTTCTCACAAAAATGATTTATGAAAAGATTACTGGCAGTTTTCAGTTTTACCTTCCTCGTGCCGCTTCTCGCATCGGCTCAGGATTACAGGGCCGATGAGGAGGATTATGCAAAATATGATTTTTCCCATCCTATAAAGTACGAAGTCCGTCTGGGCATAGCCGGCGTTCCGTTTTATGAACACAATATGCTCGATGTCTGTTCAGACAGGAGACTGCAGAGTTCCGGTACTTGCGACATGAACTGGCTGTACAGGGATTGTCTGGGTGCAGGTTATACTACAGGTTCCATGTCTGCGGAGTTCGTCTTCATAATCAAGCACTGGCTCAACGTTTCCCTTACCGTTGCCGACTGCTGCGCCTGGCGCAGTGTATATGACTCGGTCACCGGCGACTTCAAGGATCCTGTCGTCTGCAATACCTTTACCATTCTTCCGCAGGTCAGGTTCACCTACCTCAGCAAGAGATACGTCAAACTCTATTCTTCTGTCGGTGCTGGAGTGCGTGGTGGAGTGTATGATCACGAATGGAAGAGCGGTGTTGCCCTTCAGTTGTGTCCCATAGGCATCATGACCGGACGCCGTGTGTACGGATTTACCGAATTGGGATTCGGTACGCTCTACAGCGGACTCAATGCGGGCATAGGTTTCAGATTTTAGGAGGACTTTGTTATGGCAAAATCGATGAAGATGCGTTCCATCGCACTTGTGGCGGCGGCAAGCCTTCTCTTTCCCGCGGTTTCATGCCGCATTCTTGAGGATGAAGGAGGACGAAATACAAGCAACGGATTATTGAGTTCAGCGGCTCAGATCCGTGATTCTTTCATCAGACCCGTATGCCAGACGTTCTGGCATTTGTGGATATTCGACAATTATCTCAATCCTCCGGAGGGCGGAGTTGACGAACTGGCCTACAAGAATTATCTAGTGTCGGGAAATGACGGCGTCTACATGGTCAACCCTTACGATTCCCGTTATTCCTGGGAGATGTTCCAGGTCAATGTCAAGGGCGGTTCCCTGACGGATGTCGGCTCTGAATTCATTTTCGTTCCGGTCGAGACGGAAGGACACATCTACTGTTTCAGATGCGTCGGGGAAAATGCCTGGGAAGTAAGCGGAATCAATATCGCCACCGCAAGGCTGGAGGTCACGGCTGCAGGTGCCAACAGCCTGAGCTACACCCTGTCGATCGAGGGTGAGTGTCATGACAATGATGTGGATGTGAGGACTTTCGTTTCCAATCTTTCAGGGGTTTCTTCCTATGGACAGACGGTGGCAGACACCAAGACAGCCCTGGCAGGCAGGATAGACGTCAATTTTACAAGGAACGGGAAGGTCCTCGACTGGGCCTGGATGGAATGGGATGAAACCAACTACAACGTTACGACCTGCACCTCGAAGGACTGACATAAGGAGAAACTGACAGTTTGTCATGTTTTATCCTGAGGAATACAATTTGACCATAAGCGCTCCGTCGGGGCGCTTTTTTCAGCTACCCTCGGAGTTGAAAACAATGAAATATAAATACACTGAACAATGGAAAACAAAGGTAAAATCGGAGTGACC
Organism: Bacteroidales bacterium; assembly: GCA_016293535.1. GTDB lineage: Bacteria > Bacteroidota > Bacteroidia > Bacteroidales > UBA932 > Cryptobacteroides. Next base: position 16,763 of record JAEDEB010000019.1, read on the forward strand.
ACCGAAAATATCTTTCCGGTGATCAAACAGTTTCTCTATTCGGACCACGAGATATTCCTGAGGGAACTCGTGGCAAATGCCGTCGATGCGGAGCAGAAGATGAAGGCTCTGGCGCTGAACGGGGATTTCAAGGCTGAACTCGGCGAACTTGCAGTCCGCATCGAACTCGATGAGGCATCGAAGACTCTGAAAATCATAGACAACGGCATAGGCATGACTGAGGAGGAGGTTGACAGGTATATCAACCAGATTGCCTTTTCAAGCGCAGGAGAGTTTCTCGAGAAGTACAAGGACCGCATAGGCAGCATCATCGGTCATTTCGGTCTCGGTTTCTACTCGGCCTTCATGGTAGCTGACAATGTCACCATTGACACCCTCTCTTGGAAGGACGGCGCGAAGGCTGTGAGGTGGAGCTGCGACGGAAGTCCCGAGTTTACGATGGGCGATTCGGACAAGACCGACCGCGGAACAGTCATAACCTTGCACATCGACGACGATGACGCCGAGTTTGCGGTAAAGGGACGCATCCAGCAACTGCTTGACAAGTACTGCAAGTTTATGCCTGTGCCTGTCATCTTCGGCAAGGAGCAGGAATGGAAGGACGGAAAGTACGTGGACACCGACAAAGACAATCTCATCAACAAGGTGGAACCACTCTGGGCGAGGAAGCCTGCGGACCTTAAGGACGAGGACTATGAGAAGTTCTACAAGGCCCTCTATCCGATGTCCGAGGAGCCTCTCTTCCACATCCACCTCAACGTGGACTATCCTTTCCACCTCACCGGAATACTCTATTTCCCGAAAATCAAGAACACCCTCGAGGTTCAGAAGAACAAGATACAGCTCTATTGCAACCAGATGTTCGTCACGGACAGCGTGGACAACATAGTGCCGGACTTCCTGACCCTTCTTCACGGAGTCATAGACTCTCCGGACATTCCTCTGAACGTGAGCCGAAGCTATCTCCAGAGCGACGCCAACGTCAAGAAGATATCCGGTTACATCACCAAGAAGGTGGCTGACCGTCTGGATGAAATCTTCAGGAATGAGAGGCCTGCCCTCGAGGAAAAGTGGGACAATCTCAAGCTTTTCATAGAGTATGGAATGCTCAGCGACGAGAAGTTCTGCGAGAAGGCACTTTCCTTCTGCCTGCTGAAGAATACCGAAGGCAAGTACTTCAGCATAGACGAGTACAAGAGCTCCGTATCCGGCGGACAGACCGACAAGGACGGCAAACTGGTGCTCCTCTATACCACCGACAAGGAGGCTCAGTATCAGTTCGTCGAGAATGCCAGGAACAAGGGCTATGACGTGCTCGATCTGGACTGTCAGCTCGATTCCCACTTTGTCAACCTGCTCGAGACGAAGATTGAGAACTGCAGGTGCGCCAGGGTGGACTCCGACTCGGTGGAGAACCTCATTCCCAAGGAGGACAAGGTAAGGCCGCAGCTCTCCGAGGATGAGCAGAAGGCTCTCGAGACCGCAGTGAAGGCAGTTCTTCCTGAAGGTAACGACTACACTGTGACAGCTGACAATCTCGGCCCTCAGGCGGCTCCGCTTCTCATCACCCAGGGCGAATTCATGCGCCGTTACCGCGAGATGAGCGCCCTTGGCGGCGGAATGAATTTCTACGGAAGTCTTCCTAAGATGTACAACATCACCGTCAATATGGAGCACCCTGTCATCGCTGCCATTATGGCTGACAAGGAGTCAGATGAGAGCAAGGGACTGCTCAAACAGGTTGCCGACCTCGCCCTTCTTGCGAACGGAATGCTCAAGGGAAAGGAACTTTCCGAGTTCATTTCCCGTAGCGCCGAGGTTCTCTCTTCTACTTTGAAGAAATAACAGTTCAGTTCATAGAGACCCTGAAAGGTCTGCGTATGGCCGAGTGAGCGGCGCGTTGAGCGATGCCGACTTCCTCGGCCGTCGCGTTTTCAGGCACATAGCTGTTTCCGACCACGGACATTCCCGTCACAGCCTCGAACCAGGTAGCCGATGCGATGTACCGTCCGATACGGTAGTCCAGGTGGAATCCGTCCCTGGTGAGGTCGTCGCCCAGCTTTGTCCTCCGCGCATTCTGGATTGCAGTTCCCGACGGGATGACGGCGCTGATGCCGTTGCGGCGCATCTGCGTCCTGACCGTGTGCATTATGGACTTGTACATCCTTTTCTGGTCATTGCCATAGCGGGCAAAACCCCAGTGATCGGAGTTCTTTGCGTATGCCCAGGTCTGGTGGAACATTATCACAGCGTCGGGGCATTGACTATGTATCCATTCCACCAGTTCCCCGAGTTTCGCATAGGTTTCCGGCATCCCGGAATCATGACTGGCCTGCTGTACCGTTATGATGTCCCAGTCCTCGTCGTGTATCATGCGGGCAAGTGTCGCGCCCTCGGTGACCGTCCTGCTCCCGTCCGTTCCTATCTTGCGATAGGAGTAGTCCGCGATGTCGTCGGCTATGTTCCCGACGTGACGCTCTATGCTGCACCCGCCTATGTACATGTTTCCGACTATGACATCCTTGCCGGCGGCCTCGCATATCGCGTGGAATTCCTGCTCAAGAGCGTCCACAGAGAAGCTGTTGCCTATGGCGAAAATCTTCAGGACTCCGTCGTCCGCCTTGCCGGCTGCCGGCAGGGATCTGTCGTTCCTGCGTGTTTCCGCCTTGCCGGCTGCGTTTGCTCCGAAGGGGGCCAGGAGACTGAGCCCCGCTGAGATAATGATGGTGAGAAGAGATCTGATACGCTGGTTCATGAACATTTGAGAGTCAATTGGTACGGCTTGTATTCCGCCGCTTGCCGATTATTCTTATATTTGCGCGACCGTGCGACATTTGCACGGAAACTTTATAAACGCGGCATCAAAGGTAAACAATAATTTATGGCAACAAAAGAGAAATACTCCTGGACCTATGTTCCTTTCGGAGGTATGACAAGGGTGAACATCACCTCTGGTGAGGATCTGAGACATCTTGGAGAACTTGACCAGAAACTGTGGACCGTGCTCAGCTGTCCTGTGGACGGACTCGAATTCGATGGCAGGACACTCTCAATGCTCGACAGCGACAAGGACGGAAAGATCCGTGTCAACGAGATTGTGTCCGCCGCTTCCTGGCTGACAAAGGTCATCAGGGATGCGGACCTGATACTTGAGGGCCGTTCCGACCTTCCTCTCGAGGCTTTCAATCTCGATGATGAAGAGGGCAAGGTGCTCCACGATTCCGCAAGGCAGATACTTGCAAATCTGGGCAAGAAGGATGCGCAGTCGATTTCGGTGAGCGATACTTCGGACAGTGTGGCAATCTTCGCCAGCACCCGTTTCAACGGAGACGGCATCATAACTGCTGAAACTCCGGAGGATGCCTCGCTGAAGGCTCTCGTTTCAGAAATTGTCGCCACAGTGGGCTCGGTTCCTGACCGAAGCGGCGCCCCAGGTGTCGATGCCGACAGAATCGAGGCTTTCTATGCAGCCTGCTCGGCATATTCCGACTGGTGCGCTGCGGCGGAGAAGGCCAAGGATGCCATTTACCCGTACGGAACCGACACTGAAGAGGCATATTCTGCATGCAAGGCTCTGGAGGATAAGATAGACGACTATTTCATCAGATGCCGTCTCGCTGATTTCTGGGGTGCGTCCCCTGAGGTCCTCGACGTTTCGGCAGACCGCATAGGTGCCATTGCTCCGAAGAACCTCACCGGCTGCATGGACGAGATTTCTTCCTATCCTCTTTCCCGTGTCAACGGAAGTGAAAGGCTTTCCTTCGAGGGCATCAATCCGGCCTGGAAGGCAGCCTTCGACAAATTCCGCAAACTCGTTCTCGATGTCGAGTTTCCGGGAGCAGACTCCATCAGCGAAAGCCAGTGGAAGGCAGTACTCGCCAAATTCAGCGACTTTGTGGCCTGGAAGGGCGCAAAAGCCGGAGCCGAGGTTGAGAGTCTCGGACTTGACAGACTCCGTGCAATACTCAGGGAAGACAGAAAGGCTGACCTTCTTGCCCTTGTTGCAGAAGACAGGAAACTCGAATCCGAGGCGGCGGCAATCGACAAGGTGGACAAACTTCTCCATTTCTACCGCGACTTCGCAGCGCTCCTCAGGAACTATGTCAACTTCTCGGATTTCTATTCCAGCTACAGGGGAGAAACCCGGGCAGTGTTCCAGTGCGGTCAGCTCTACATAGAGCAGCGCCGTCTCGATCTCTGCATCCGGGTGGCGGATATGGGCAAGCAGGGTGATATGGCGTCAAAGAGCGGTATGTTCATCATCTACTGCAACTGTACCAGCAAGGTCAAGGGCAAGTCCATGACAATAGCCGCCATTCTGACTGACGGCGATGTGGACAATATCTTCGTGGGCCAGAACGCGGTGTTCTACGACCGTGACGGCCTGGACTGGGATGCCGTGGTGACCAAGATAGTGGACAATCCTGTAAGCATACGCCAGGCCTTCTGGTCTCCTTACCGCAAGCTTGGCAATACCATTTCCGACCGTATAGCCAAGTCTGCCGCAGAGAAGGACAAGAAGGTTTCCGAGGGTCTCACGTCCAAGGCCAGCACCGTCACCATCCCGACAACGAAGGAGGAAAAGGATGCCGCAGCGGCGGCAGCTCCGAAGGCTCCGTTCGACATCGCCAAGTTCGCCGGCATATTCGCCGCCCTCGGCATGGCTCTGGGCATGATAGGCACAGCCATAATGAAGATAATCGATCCGTGGTACAATGTGCTCATTCTCTTCGTTGTTCTTGTGGTCTGCATCTCCGGTCCGTCGATGTTCCTGGCATGGCTCAAGCTCCGCAAACGCAACCTTGCCCCTGTACTCAACGCCAACGGATGGGCAATCAACAGCAAGGTTCTCGTCAATGCCAAGTTCGGCGCAACCCTTACCCATCTGGCAAAGTATCCCAAGCTCAAGCTTCAGGACCCGTTCAGGGAGGAAATGTCCAAGGGGAAGAAGGCGCTCATAGGCATTGCTGCGGCAATCGCCGTACTTGCAGCGATATTCCTCACTCTTTTCTTCACCGACAGGCTCAGCCGTTTCGGCCTGCCTTTCCATAAGGGTGAGGCTGTGGTTGAGCAGGTGGTTGAGGCTCCTGCAGAAAGCGTATGCGAGGACGCCCCTGCTGATAGTCAGAACTGATTGTGATATTTATGTTTCGCACTTGCGAAACTTTTGTTATGAAAGATTTCAAGGATATCAGAATCGCTGTCGCTGGTACCGGCTATGTCGGTCTCAGCATTGCGACTCTTCTTTCCCGTCATCACAAGGTGACAGCCGTGGATATAGTCCCGGAGAAGGTGGATAAGATAAATGCAAGGATTTCACCAATCCAGGACGAGTACATAGAAAGGTACTTCGCTGAGGAGGAGCTCGACCTTGCGGCAACTATGGACGGTCCATCCGCTTATGCCGACGCCGATTTCGTCGTCATCGCGGCTCCGACCAACTATGATCCAGTCAAGAACTTCTTTGATACCCATTGCATAGAGGATGTCATCGATATGGTGCTTGCAAGCGGCTCGACCGCGACTATGGTCATCAAGTCAACCATCCCGGTGGGTTATTGCAAGTCCCTTTTTCAGCGCTATGGAAGCGACCTGAAGCTGCTTTTCTCACCCGAGTTCCTCCGGGAGAGCAAGGCCCTGTATGACAATCTGTATCCTTCCCGGATAATACTCGGATTTCCGTCAGAGGAATCATCCGATCCTGCATACCTTGAGGAAAGGGCCCGCACTTTTGCCGCCCTCCTCCGGGAAGGGGCTCTAAAGGAGGATATCCCGACCCTCTTCATGGGGCTTGAGGAGGCGGAGGCCGTGAAGCTCTTTGCCAATACCTATCTCGCGCTGAGGGTAAGCTACTTCAATGAACTCGATACCTATGCAGAGGTGAAGGGACTCGATACGCGCTCCATCATCGAGGGCGTCTGCCTTGACCCGCGCATTGGCACCCACTACAACAACCCTTCTTTCGGCTACGGCGGCTACTGCCTGCCGAAGGACACCAAGCAGCTGCTGGCAAATTATGAGTCCGTCCCCCAGAATATGATGACGGCGATTGTGGAGTCCAATCGCACAAGGAAGGATTTCATTGCGGACCAGGTCCTCACAAAGGCCGGCTATTACAGCGGCAACAGCCAGTGGGACAGCGGCCTTGAGAAGAACTGCGTGATAGGAGTCTACCGTCTGACTATGAAGTCCAATTCGGACAACTTCCGCCAGAGCGCAATCCAGGGCATAATGAAGCGCATCAAGGCGAAGGGTGCGAGGGTCATTGTCTATGAGCCGGTGCTCCGGTCGGGCACCACTTTCTTCGGCAGCGAGGTTGTCAATGACATGGAAAGATTCAAGGCGGAGTCAGATGCGATAATTGCAAACCGCTACGATTCCGTTCTCGACGACGTAAAGGAGAAGGTTTTCACAAGGGACATATTCAGAAGGGACTGAAATTCGCGGACTGGTGTGTTCAGCATTATGGAAAATTTTGATTACCTTTGCGAATCAAAATTCAGCCCCATGTCATTTATCGAAGAAAGAGTTGCTTTGGACGGTCTTACGTTCGATGACGTATTGCTTATACCGGCCTATTCGGAAGTCCTTCCGAGGGAGGTGAGTCTGCAGGGACGATTCTCCAGGAACATTCCGCTCAACATTCCTATCGTATCCGCCGCTATGGATACAGTTACCGAAGCCCCTATGGCCATCGCACTTGCAAGAGAAGGTGGAATAGGGGTTATTCATAAGAATATGTCCATTGCCGCACAGGCTGCCCAGGTCCGTCTGGTAAAGCGCGCGGAGAACGGCATGATCAACGATCCTGTCACCATCACCAAGGACGAGACCGTAGGTGATGCACTCAGGCTTATGGCAGAGAACCATATCGGGGGTATTCCTGTAGTTGCAGAGGACCGGACCCTCGTTGGAATCGTGACCAATCGCGACGTACGTTTCATCACTGACAGCAGCGTCAGAATCGAGGAAGTGATGACCTCTGAGAACCTTGTGACCCTCGACAGCACGGAAACCGACAGGGAGTATGTGATGCAGGTGCTCCAGCAGCACAAGATAGAGAAGGTCCCTGTGGTGGACTCGGAAGGAAAGCTGGTCGGACTGATTACTTACAAGGACATAATTAAGGAACAGATACATCCGAATGCCTGCAAGGACAGCAAGGGCCGTCTCCGCGTGGCTGCAGGCGTGGGAATCACTCCTGATGCCATGGACCGCGTGGCCGCTCTTGTTGCCGAAGGTGTGGACGCTGTAGCTCTCGACTCGGCTCACGGACACAGCAGGGGAGTGCTCGAACTCGCGAGGAAAATCAAGGCTGCGTATCCTGAACTCGATGTCGTTGTCGGCAACATTGCGACTGCAGAGGCTGCCCGCGACCTCGTAAGGGCCGGGGTGGACGGCATAAAGGTCGGAATAGGCCCAGGGTCAATATGCACAACCCGCATAGTCGCAGGCGTCGGCGTTCCGCAGCTGACAGCCATCTACGAGACTTCGAAGGCGGCGCGCGAAGAGTGTGCAAAACTCGGCACCGACGTCGCAATCATCGCCGACGGAGGACTCCGCTATTCAGGTGACATCGTAAAGGCTCTAGCCGCAGGAGGTGACTGCGTGATGTGCGGTTCGATGTTCGCCGGCACAGAGGAAGCACCGGGCGAGACCATCATCTACAACGGAAGGAAGTTCAAGTCATATCGCGGCATGGGATCCATTGACGCTATGAACGCCGGTTCCAAGGACCGTTATTTCCAGAGCGGCGAGGTCGATACCAAGAAGCTTGTTCCCGAAGGAATCGTAGGCCGCGTTCCATACAAGGGTACCCTGTCAGAGACCGTATACCAGCTCCTCGGCGGACTCCGTTCGGGAATGGGATATTGCGGGGCGAAGGACATTCCTGCCCTTCAGAAGGCCAGATTCACCAGGGTGACGGCAAGCGGAATGGCAGAGAGCCATCCTCACGATGTCACCATCACGAAGGAAACCCCGAACTATTCAAGAAACGACTAGTCCAATATGGAGAAAATCCTTATCATCGATTTCGGTTCCCAGGTCACGCAGCTCATAGGCCGCAGACTCAGGGAACTGAATGTTTATTGCGAGATACATCCTTTCAACAAGTTTCCCGAGATAGACCCGGATGTCAAGGGTGTAGTCCTCTCCGGCAGCCCTTGCTCAGTCAGGGATGAGAACGCTCCCCAGGTCAATCTGGAAGGCATAAAGGGAAAACTTCCAATCCTCGGCATCTGCTACGGAGCCCAGTACCTTGCCCATAAGTTCGGAGGTTCGGTCAATGCTTCCCTGGCGAGGGAGTATGGACGGGCCATTCTTGAAGTGACCAGCCCGGATTCTCCGCTGTTGCTTGGCGTCAGTCCCAAATCCCAGGTCTGGATGTCGCACGGGGATACCATCGCCTCCCTTCCGGACGGTGCGGAAGTCATAGCATCAACAGCAGACGTGGTCAATGCGGCATACAGCATCAAGGGCGAACCTACCTACGCCGTACAGTTCCATCCAGAGGTATTCCATACGACAGAGGGTATGCGTATGCTCTCGAATTTCGCTCTCGGAATATGCGGATGCGCGGGTGACTGGACCCCGGATTCCTTTATCGAAACTGCTGTTAAGGAGATTAGGGAGAAGGTAGGGGATGACAAGGTCATACTCGGACTCAGCGGCGGAGTGGATTCTACCGTTGCGGGTGTGCTTCTGAACAGGGCGATTGGACACAATCTGACCTGTATCTTCGTCAATAACGGACTTCTGCGCAAGAACGAGTTCGAGGATGTGCTCGAGTCTTACAAGGATATGGGACTCAATGTCATAGGCGCTGATGCATCGGCGGATTTCCTTCGTGAGCTGTCCGGCGTGACCGAGCCTGAGAAGAAGAGAAAGATAATAGGCCGTCTCTTTGTTGAGACCTTCGACAGATATGCCAGAAAGATAGAGAATGCCCGCTGGCTTGCCCAGGGAACCATATATCCGGATGTCATAGAGTCAGCCGGAATCAACGGCACGGCATCCAAGATAAAGTCCCACCACAATGTCGGAGGACTTCCGGAGGAGATGAATCTCGGCATAGTCGAGCCTCTGCGTTCCCTCTTCAAGGATGAGGTCCGCAGGGTTGGAAGAGCTCTGGGCATCAGGGACGAACTCATCGGGAGGCATCCTTTCCCGGGTCCGTCCCTCGGCATAAGGATACTCGGAGACGTGACCGAAGAGAAACTCGCTGTACTCAGGGAGGCGGACGACATCTTCATCAGGGGACTGCGCAATTACTCCCTTGACGGCAACAGGGCAGCAATAGAGGCTCTTGCAGGTCCCGGAGCCTCCTTTGTAAGGAGCGCAAGCGATCCGACAATGAAAGCGCACAATCTCTACGATGCGATATGGCAGGCCGGAGTCATACTCCTTCCTGTCAAGAGTGTAGGCGTGATGGGAGACGAGAGGACTTACGAGAGCACGGTTGCCTTGCGTGCGGTGATTTCCACTGACGGAATGACCGCCGACTGGGTACATCTCCCTTACGACTTCCTTGCAGACGTTTCCAACGAAATCATCAACAAGGTAAGGGGTGTCAACCGCGTCTGCTATGATGTCTCTTCGAAACCGCCTGCAACCATCGAGTGGGAGTAGGGCCTAGAATATCTTCCAGCGGCGTATCAGACGCAGCAGGCCGGTAGGAATCAGAGATACGAAGAAATCGAGAAGTTTGGTGTAGAGCCCGGGAGTAATCTGGGCTCTGCCTTTCTTTACGGCCTTTACAGCCTTTCGGGCGAGTTTCTCCGGTGTGATTATGTAGCCGATAAGCAGTCCGGCCTTCATTGCTGCAGGCTTTAGGGAATAGAGGGTTGTGGCTACGGCGCCCGGGCGGACGCAGGTCACGTTGACGCCCTTGCCCCTGAGTTCAATGTGGACGGAACGGCTGAAGAACTGCAGGAAGGCCTTGGTGGAAGAATATGTGGACATTCTCTGGATTCCGAACTTGGACGTCACTGAGCTCATGTTGATTATGTACCCCTTGTGCCTTTGGGCCATATCCTTTCCGAAATGGAAGGTGAGCATTGCCGGCGTATAGACGTGCAGCATCAGTATGAGGGTGTTGAAGCCTTCCGAGTCGTCCAGGAAATCCCTGTCGTGGTAAACTCCCGCATTGTTCACGAGCATCTCCACTTCGATTTTCCTCTCCCTGCACCAGGCGTAGAGTTCCCCGGCTGCCTCCTGTCTTCCCAGGTCCATGACCACGGCTTCTGCCTTGACCCCGAATTCCTTGCTGACTTCAGCCGCCTTTGTTAAGACGGCCTCCTCGTTGCTGACCATCACGAGGTCGTATCCTTCCCGTGCGAGAACTCTCGAGTACTGAAGTCCTATGCCTGAACTTGCACCCGTTACGAGGGCGTAGCCTCCTTTCTTCTGCGTTTCCATAGCTGTCTGTATGAATTGGGCGATGAATTTACGAAGTAATTCTTTGAAGATAGCGAAATAGCCTGGGAAATGTCTATATTTGTTGACAATAACACTGAAATAACAGATATGTGCTGCTTCCTTGTACCTCTAGCTCAGGCTGCCGTGACCACCGTTGTCAGAAAGGCAGGTGAAAACAAATCCTCTATATGGCTCAAGAAACTCCCTACACTCGAGAAGATGCTCTGGGGCGGTTCGGTAATGCTGATAGTCGATCACATAGTCAACGGAGAACTCAGCTGGGCTTTCCCTTTCTTCACGGCACTTGCCGAGGAAGGCGGTACTGCAGTATTCCTGCGTGAACTCCTTACTGTGGGAGTGCCTATGTCGCTTGTTCTTACCCTCGTCTGGGCTATAGGAGTTCTTGTGTCCTCAGTGCGCGCAGGCAGAAGGATTCAGGCGTGAGGCCTGAACAGCTTGCTGACTTTCTGAAATCCTGACACGATTACCACGGCGAGCACTATTGCCAAGGTGACAGAAATTGCAGTCAATCCGGGCTCAAGAGCGGCCCGGAGACGGCTTGTTGTGATGTAGTAGGTGGTCCAGAAGACCCCTGCTCCCGGGATGAGCGGGAAGAGGCCGCAGATGAGATATACTGTGACCGGGCATTTGCGCATCTTTGCGGCGATTCTGGAAAAAATAGCCACCAGGACAGATGTGAGGAAGGTTATCTCCACGGCGGAGATGCCCCGGAAGCCCGACAGTACTGTATAGATAGTCCATCCCGCAGCTCCGACTATTCCGGTCGAGAGGTATTCCCGGCGCGGGACTCCGAACAGGATTGCGAAACCGATGGTTCCGGCCAGCGCGGCGGCAGCCTGGACATAGACCAATGCGGTCGCGGGGTCATGCACCTGTCCGTGAAGTTCTATCATTTGCCCGTTGATGTGCGCTGCGAGTATGAACACTAGACATACGCCGAGCGCTATCCCCAGAAAGACGAACAGCGCGTCCAGCAGACGGGTGATTCCGGCGATGTAGTCCTCGTTCGCGATGTCGCGTATCCCGTTGGTGAATGGAACTCCGGGAATCAGAGGGATTATGGACCCTATGATCATGTTTCCGAGGTTCTCGCCGAAGCCTATGCCGTGGAACGCTATGCACAGCTGTGTGGCGATGGCAGCGCTAAGTATGTTAACCACGATTTTCGATACTCCCGGGCGGCCTGTCAGAAGAACGACGGCCCATACCAGCATGCCTACAACGAGTGAAGCCGCACTGTCGAGAAAACTTCCGCCGAAGAGCATGCAGAAGCCGGCACTGCCGATTGCAGCCCCAAGGAGCTGCTCCCATACGGGTTTTGCCCGTGAGTTGCGAATCTCGGCAATTTTATCCCGGGCCTGGGCCAGACTGTATTTATTGTCGGCTATGTCACGGGACAACTGGTTGATTTGCACTATCTTGTCCATCTGAGCCCCACGCAGGGGTATGTACTCGATATTTGCATACTGCTCGCTTGAGGAACTGGAACCGGAGGTGAATATGCCGTTGCTCAGAACGAAGAAATTATGTTGTGTAGCCCCGTAGTGAGTGGATATCCTTTCCATCACCTCCTCGACCCTGGCTATTTCCGCGCCGTTCTCGAGCAATATGTGTCCCGCCTGTGAGGCGACGTCAAGCACTTCTGACAGATTGTTCTTTTCTTCCATATCCGGCGCAAATATAGCAATCTTGAAAATAATTGTCCCCTTCCCCCGGGGAAGGGACTTACTATCGACCGAAAAGTCTCTAAATATGGTAGCTTCGCTAAAAGCGAAACTTAAATTACTATATTTGCAAGATATGCGACTGGTGATACAACGTGTCCTTGAAGCTTCCGTCAGGATTGACGGCAAAGCGGTTTCGGAGATAGGCAAAGGCCTCCTTGTCCTGGTTGGGGTAGAGTCCGGTGATACTCCTGAAGACGTTTCCTGGCTTGTGGGCAAGACTGCCCGTATGAGGATATTCGATGACGGGCAGGGAGTTATGAACTGCAGCGTTGCCGATGTCGGAGCTGAGGTTCTTGCCGTGTCCCAGTTTACTCTCACTGCCTCCACGCGCAAGGGCAACCGCCCGAGTTACATCAGAGCTGCAGGCCATGAACTTGCAGTTCCCCTTTATGAAAGTTTCTGTGACCTGCTTTCGAAAGAGTTGGGCAAGCCTGTGGGCAGGGGAGTTTTCGGCGCGGACATGAAGGTCTCGCTCATAAATGACGGTCCGGTCACAATAGTCATAGATTCCCGGCTCAGGGAGTAGGGCTTTTTATTCCAAAAATTCAATACTATATGTCCAAAGTTTCCAGAGAAGGAGAAATCTATCGCATTACCCTTTGGGGCAGCGCTGTCAACCTTGTGCTTGTGGCTGTGAAGTTCGTTTCCGGAATACTGGGCGCATCAGCGGCGATGGTTGCGGATGCCGTCCATTCCCTGAGCGACCTCCTGACCGATATTATTGTATTGGCTTTTGTCCGAATCAGCAGCAAACCTGCAGACAGGGACCACAACTATGGGCATGGAAAATACGAAACTCTCGCAACCATAATCGTCGGGGGATCTCTTCTTGTCGTAGGCGCGATGCTGCTTGCCGGAGGCGTGGAAAAGATTGTTGCGGCAGCAAGAGGAGATGTCCTCGCAGTTCCTGGATGGATTGCCCTTGCGGCAGCCCTTGTCAGCATACTTGCCAAGGAAATCGTTTTCCGCTTTACGGTCAGGGTAGGCAGGAAAACCGGTTCAGACGCTGTCATAGCTAACGCATGGCATCATCGTTCCGATGCACTTTCATCAATAGGAACCGGTATCGGAATCGGCGGTGCGCTCCTGCTCGGTGAGAAATGGGCCGTACTCGACCCCATAGCGGCTGCCGTCGTCAGCATCTTCATTATTGTTACAGCCGTGAAACTGCTTGCACCGGCGATAAACCAGTTGATGGAGAAGAGCCTTCCCGAAGAGGAGGAGAAATTCATATGGGATGCAGTTGCTGAGGACAGCTCACTGCACGAGCTCCATCATCTTAGGACCCGCCGTGTGGGGCAGGTCGTGTCCATAGAGATGCACGTCCGCATGGCCGGCGACATTTCCCTGAACGAGTCGCATCGCCATTCCGTCATCCTCGAGAAGAAACTTCGCGGACATTTCGGCCAGAATGCGGTCATAAACATACACATAGAACCGCTCAAAGTCAATGGTGAATACCAATAGAGAAAAATACTGATATGAAGAAGATTCTGGAGATTCTGCGTTCTTCGCTGCTTGCCGGTATATGCATAGGAATAGCCGGTTTCGGATATCTTGCAGTAGGCGGCATTGCCGGAGCCGTGGCCTTCTGCTGCGGTCTTATCGCCGTGGTTGCCTATAAGCTCAAACTCTACACGGGAACTGCCGGGTTCATAGTCAAGGGTGAGCTCGGAACACTGATGCTCGTGCTTCTGGGCAATATTCTCGGTTGCCTGTGTATGGCCCTTCTCGCAAGGGTATCTCCAATGCCTCTGCAGGAAACGGCTGAAAAGATTCTTTCTGCAAGACTGGCTACAGGCCCATGGAAGGCAGGACTGCTCGCAATAGGTTGCGGCTTCCTTATGACCACGGCTGTGACTTTTGCGCGCCGCGGCCAGTGGCTCCCGCTCCTGTTCTGCGTGCCTATGTTCATCTTCTGCGGTTTTCCGCACTGCGTGGCTGATGCTTTCTACTACCTGACCTGCTCCCTGTCTTTCTGGGGAGAGCATCTTTGGAGCATACTGCTTCTCTACCTTTGCATAGTGATAGGGAACTTCGTCGGCTGCAATCTCTACAGGCTCATCACCTTCCGCACCCAGCCCGACTGAGGAATCTTCAAAAAATAACCAGAGTCTCATCAGACGACCCGCTCCGTAAGAAGAACTGACTGCCCCGCCATCTGCGACGGCGGATTCCTGCTCAGAGCTCGTCGATGGAGTATATGTATGAAAGCAGAGGCGAGTCGTACTCGAAATAGTCCTCGTCCCTGAAGAAGCGCCTGAGTTCCTTTTCAGCGTTCTCGGGAGAGTCCGTAGCATGTATGATGTTCTCCTGGTGGCTCAGGCAGAAATCGCCCCTTACCGTTCCGGGCGCAGCCTTGCGGCCGTCTGTGGCTCCTGTCATCGCTCTCACGACACTGACGGCATCGACTCCTTCCCAGCACATCAATACGACGGGAGCAGACATCATTGAGGCTTCGATAATGGGGTAGAATGGTTTGCTTACGAGGTGGGAATAGTGTTCGGCGCACAGATCCTTCGTGAAACGGGCCATCTTCAAAGCAACCAGTTTCAGACCGCGTTTTTCGAATCTCGAAGTCACTTCGCCTATGAGTCCTCTCTGGACTCCGCTTGGTTTGATTATTACAAGTGTCCTTTCCATATCGTTAATTCCTGATTTTTCAGGCGCTCTTACAAATATAGATATTACTTTTGCATGAATCAATCCGACATGTTATGAAAGTACTCCTGATCAACGGCAGTCCCCGCAAGGAGGGGAATACCTTTACCGCTCTTTCCGAAATTTCCCGGCAACTGGCAACCCACGGGATCGACAGTTCTCTCGTTTGGGTGGGAAACTCTTATGTACGCGGTTGCATAGCCTGCGGGAAGTGCCGCGAGGCCAGCAGCAACAGGTGCGTCTTCAATGATGATGTCACCAACAGTGTCATAGCGGAGATGGAAAGTTGTGACGCTCTCATAATAGGGGCTCCCGTCTATTACGGCCAGCCTTCATCCCAGGCTCTCGCCCTTCAGCAGAGGATGCTCTATGCTGCGAATCCCGTATTTGCAGGCAAACCGGCAGCTGCCCTGTGTGTCTGCCGCAGAGGAGGCGCAACCGCTGCCTTCCAGACACTCCAGATGCCTTTTCAGATGTGCAATATGCCGATTGCAACGTCCAGGTACTGGAATATTGCCTATGGAAGGGAACCTGGCCAGGTTGCGCTTGATGAGGAAGGAATGCTGACGATGAGGGTTCTGGCTGACAATATGGCGAAATTGTTGAAAAAATAACGAAAGTTATCATAACATCTGTTATAAAAAATGAGTCCAATGTGTATATTTGCACCTTTGATTATGAAAAGTTCAATTTACAAGACTATGGGTTCTCTTATTATTTCAGTTCTTGCAGCCCTCGCGTTGTTTTCCCTTTCGACTCCGGCTTCTGCCTCGACTGTCCCTTCTTACAGGGCTGTTTCTTCAGAAGTATCCTGTCATATTTTCGATTCCAGAGACGTTACCCCTGTTTCAGAGCGAAGGGCTGTCAGCAGTTTCGATGAAATCAGCAATCTGACATCCTTTTGCGTAACATATATCAAATCCGACGCGCGCGAGGTCGTGGTCGAGGGTGATTCCGAACTCGTTTCCGATATCATGACCGAGGTCTCAGGCGGAAATCTGCGCATATTCATCCGCAAGGGATCCAGATGCGACGGTTCTGCGCACGTTACCGTATATGCACCCGAAGTGGAACAGTTCAATGTCACCGGCTCGGGCGATATTGCGTGTGCGAGCCCCCTTACGGCCGATGACATCGAGATCAATGTACTTGGCAGCGGCAGTTTCGTATGCGAATCCATCTCCGTTGAGGATCTGGAAGCATCGTTAAAGGGTAGCGGGTCCATACGCATAGCCTCTCTTGGCTGCGTGGATGCGGAATTGTCCTCTTACGGCTCAGGCGTCATCGAAATCGACCTCATCCAGGTCGATCAGGACCTCGAAATGAGTACATACGGCAGCGGGTCGATCCGTTGCTCCGGAAAGGCGCTCGACGTCGAGGCAAAAGTATACGGTTCCGGCAGTATCGGAGGCGACTTGAATTACGGGTCCATCAAGAGGGCAACCTATGGAAGCGGAAGAATACGTTTCTGAACAGAAGAAGCTGCTCCGCCGCGAAATGCGCGCGAAAGCAGCTTCTTTTGCTGAAGAGTCCTGTGACTCTATGGTACTGGCTCTGCCGGAATGGAAGGAGGCCGGGACAATTCTTATGTACTCAGCCATCCCGGGGGAGATATCGCTTCACCGTCTGATGGACCTGGCGCTTCAGGAAGGAAAGAAGGTTGTTCTGCCGCTGGCAGTCCCCTCCGACGGGGATGGTTCTGTCCTGATTCTGAAGGAATATGCACCCGGAAAACTCGTCCGCGGTTACAAGGGTATTCCCGAACCGTCAGCGGATGCACCCGAGGTAGCGCCGTCTCAGATAGATTTCGCTCTGATTCCCGGCCTGGCCTTCGACTCCGAATGTCGCCGTCTGGGACGCGGCAAAGGGTTTTATGACCGTACGCTTCCGCTGCTGTCCTGCCCCTGTGCGGGGATTTCCCATTCCTGGCAACTTGTCGAGACCGTTCCGCATGACGAGTGGGACATGGCACTGGACCTTATAGTGCTTCCGGACAGGGTAATTCGCTGTCAGCGCTGAATCAGTACCCCTTCGACTTCTTTATTTCAGGAGCAGGCTCGCTTCCCACTGCGGGAATCGGGAGCTCCACGCTCTGAATGCCGTTGAGCCTTGTCTTGATGTTTATCCTGACCTTCTCCTTACCGGCGTAGAGATCGGCGAATTCATTGGTAGGCAGCGAAATCCAAGTCCACCAGTCATTGCTCGAGGTGTCGCCATTGTCGTTGTGGCAGAGAGTCAGTTCGAGTACCTTGCTGTCATTTGCCTCGCTTTCGATGTATGCCAGGGTGAATTCGTGAAGTTCCGGTTTCGCTGCAGGGAATCCTACATAGAGGTTGAAGTACTTGGATGTAGCCTGCGGGTAGTTCGGCGAATACTGGATGCTCGTGGCGTTGTTGCCGATGGCAAGTGCATCGCTGGCCTCTGCAACCAGTTCGCTGTTGCCGACGATGACGTCCTTGTCCATAAAGATGACCTTTATGTGTGCATCTTCCTTGTCCTTGTCTTCCTGGTTGATGAGGTCGAAGTAGATGACAACCCTCTGTCCGTTGACGAGTCCGCCTATGCTTTGCTCAGGGATCAGCGTGCGTCCGTCGTCGGTGGTGAACCTTACGACGTTGTTCCCGTCCACCTCTGCGCTTACGAAACTGTAGTAGTCCGGATACTGGAAATCATTGTCAGTGTTCTTGTTGCAGGATACTGCGACGATTATTGCTGCCGCAGCCGCGAAAAATGTCTTCAAATGTTTCATATCTGTCAATTTTTTGATTATTCCGCCTATATAACTGCAAATTCCGTGTTATACTGCGTCCTCTGAATGAATTTTTTATAAATTTCCTGCGCAGTATTTAAGTATTGTTGCAGTTATATGTGCATGACGGATGACAAGACGCTTTCGGAGTTGTGCTCCAAAGGCGACGGCAAGGCTCGGGAGGAGTTGTACAGAAGGTACAGCCCGAGATTGCTTTCGCTTTGCATGAGGTACATGCCGGATTATCCGAGTGCAGAGGACGCGATGCACGATGCTTTTGTCCGTATACTTGAGTCGATAGGCAAATACCGTTGGAATGGGGAGGGGAGTCTGTACAGCTGGATGGCGCGTGTGACCATCAACTGGTGTTTCGACTCCGTGAAGAAGCGTCGCAGAATAAGGACAAGTCTCATTGAGGATGCTGATGCCTTGGGGCTTCTTGCCGATGAGGGGGAAGATGATGTAGGGAGGGTTCCGGCGGAACAGCTTGTCAGGATGGTTGAGGAACTTCCTGAAGGATACAGGACTGTGTTCAAGTTGTTCGTGATAGACGGCTTGTCCCATAAGGAAATAGGAAAATTGTTGAAAATCAAGGAGAAGAGTTCGGCGTCAAATCTTGCGAGAGCGCGGGCGATACTCGCTGCAAAAATTAAGGAATATGAGTCAGACAGATAAATGGCAGCAGGCTTTCAGGGATGCGTATGAGGGCATTCCGACCCCGACGGAGTCAACCGACGGCTGGGCAGCCGTGTCCGGAACCGTGGCCAGAAGGGCTGTCCGCCGCCGTGTCGCTCTCATTTCCGTCGCAGTGATTCCTGTGCTTTGCGTCGGCATTGCCGGACTGGGTTTCTTCTTCCGTCCTGCCGTCTCCGTCTCTGATCCTTCCTCCACTCTGGCTGTAGTTTCGTCATCCACCCAGCTTTCTCCGTCCGATCCATCGCCGCAGTCTTCCGTCGCTGACGCTTCGTCGTCGACCACGGCCCAGACTTCGTCATCGTCGACCTCCTCCTCGCCGTCCGCGTCCCTGCCGCAATCTTCAGACGCTGACCAGTCATCGTCTGCCGCTTCATCGCTGACCGCGACCATGCCGTCGTCTTCCGTCGCTGACGCTTCATCGCCTGCCGCGTCCCTGCCGCAGTCTTCCGTCGCTGACGCGTCGTCGCCTGCCGCAGCCCGTCCGCAGTCCATGGACATGGACCAGGAAAAGCCGCAGATGAAGGATCTGAAGGAGAATTCCCAAAGACTTCTGGAAAGGTCCAAGTCGACGCCGTCTGCGTCAGGGGAAAAGCGCCAGCTGCTCGCTTCGGTCGATCTAAACTTCGACGGAATGCCCGGCGGCAGCGGCAAACTTGCGGATGCACCTATGCCTATGGGCACGGCGAGCCCATTCACCAGCGATATCCGCCTGTTCCAGGCCAGCGCAAAGGACCTCTATTCGGATGCGACCTTCCGCCATCATCTCCCTATCGGGGCGGGCGTCAACGTTTCTTTTGCCCTTCCGCATTCGCTGTCGCTGACCAGCGGAGTCCATTACACGCTGTTATGGTCCCAGATGCAGGCTAGCGGTGTCTCCGGCTACAAGAACCAGTATGTTCATTACATAGGTGTACCGCTCCAGCTGGACTGGAACTTCTTCGAACGTGCGGGCTTTACTCTACGGACCGGGTTGGGCGCGAGGATGGATATATGCGTGAAGGCCGTTCTTGACGGTCAGAAGATGGATGAGAAACCGCTTCAGTGGACGACTGTGGCTTCCGTAGCGGCGTCCTACAATATCACTCCCCTGATTACCATCTATCTCCAGCCTGAACTCGACTGGTTCATCACCGACACCTCCCTCAAGACCATTCGCGGCCGCAGCCCCGTCAATGCCACCTTTCGCGCCGGTCTGCAGTTCAATCTCTTCGCCCGCTAATTCCTACCCCGTCATGGCCGGCTCTCTCTCCGTCATGGCCGGCTCTCTCTCCGTCACGGCCGGCAACCGTGCGTCATGGTCGACACCGATCGGCCATCTATCGGCCATCCCGCGAAAATGTAACAAAATCCAGACTTTTCGAAGTGGAAAATCGGCAGCACAAGGGCCTGGGATGCCGTTTTTTTAAATTAAGCGTAGAAAAAATATTTCAACGCCGGAAGTCGTCTTACTTTGCAGGTAATCTGAAATATGAGGTTTCAGACTACTAACTATAAATTTTATGCAAATGAAAAGACAAACAAAAGCGTCCGGAGTTCCGGAGAAAGACATGTG
>JAEDEB010000020.1 GCA_016293535.1 Bacteroidales bacterium
TCGGCTTGTACGGTTCTTCGACGAGGTAGCCGCATTCCGGACACCAGCCGCCGCCAAGAAGGACATACTCGAGGGATGCGGTGAAGCGGTGACCATGTTCGCATTCCCATTCGAAGATCGTTCCGGGCGCCCAGCCCCCTTCGGGAGCGGCTTCCGGCGAGGCGGCGGCTTCGGGAGCGGCAGCGGAGGAGGCTGACGGTGCGGAGGCTTCGGGAGCGGCAGCGGATAAGGCAGAGGAGGCTGACGGTGCAGAGGAGGCGGGACCGAGGAAACGGCCTCCGCGGAATGCTGCGGCCGCTTCCAGCTCCGCGGCAGTGAGGGAGTATATGCTCACGGATTCGTCATATCCGTGGTCGAGACGGGTTACGTCCCCATTGAGGATAGCCCTGCCGAGATTCTTTTCCATGTGGCCAGGACGCATCTGCGCCCAGGTCCTTATGCTGCGGTATTCCTCGAGGGAACCGTAGTAGGCGGCTATCTTTTCCGGATTGTCATTGACCCAGGACTGGGTGCCCATGCCTTTTTCGAAAGCATACGGCTTCATGAACATCTTCACAGCCCAGGCCGGCGCAAGGAAGGCCAGCCTGTAGAACCACGGAAGACCTTTCCTCAGTCTGGCGAAATACTCGTCGAGGGAAAGATTCTCGCGGAAATGGAGATAATTCTCGAGCTCGTCGGCATCGGTGTACCACATTCCGTGGAAGTTGCGGGTCACGAACCACTGCGGCTCGAACACCTTCTCCGGGCCCGGAAGTCCCAGGCTCGCCAGCAGGCGCGTCTCGAACTCGTAGTTGCTCATCCTGTACTGTTCGCCGCTGGAGATATTGTAGAAGCGGTTCCAGAACTCCTCCGGAACCCAGTCCTCTATCACATTGGCAAGAAGCCTTCCGGAGTCCTCGACCGTGGCCCACTCCAGCGCTCCCCTTATAGGAACGTGGAAGGCGGTGGGGTTGACAACCTTGAGTATGCCGCCATAGAGTATCCCGCTCTGGCGCAGGGAAACCCAATGCTTGATTCCGGAATCGACGATTACCTTTTCCGCCCTGCACTTGGACACGGAATAGGCATCGAAGAGGCTGGCCCGCTGCGGATCGCCGGTCCTGCCCCAGAGGGTTTCTCCGCTGCGGTTGCCGTACTGGGCGACCGAACCTATGTACACGACCCTTATCCTGTCCGCATCAGGCTGCGCCAGAACGGCCCTGACGACATTCTCCGCAGCGCCGACATTGACCCTGAGCGTCTTCTCCGGATAATAATCCGCCGCCGGGGATACCATTCCGCCAACATGGAGAACGAAGTCCGAGCCTGTCACTCCCCTGAGCACGTCGTCATAGTTCATAAGATCGCCCCAGATTATGGTGACGGCGGGGTCATCCATATAGGGAGCTAGCAATTTCCTGTTCTTCCTGCTGTCCCGGGCGAGAAGGCGTATGTCGAAGCGGTCTTTCTTGCGGAGTATCTCCTGAAATCCGCTCCAGCCCATGTTTCCCGTGGCGCCTGTGAGGAATACTGTCTTTTTCATCTTTATGTAGTCAGTTGTCAATATCTATATAGTCAGTTGTCAATATCTGTTCTGCAATTTGAAAATCACCTGAGCCACTGCTCCGGGTTCTGGGCCGTCTGGCCCTTCCATATTTCGAAATGAACCTGGGTGGTGCCTCCAATCGTGTCGACCGTGCCGAGCTGCTGGCCCGTCCTTATCTTTTCACCGGCCTTGACAGACGTGCTTCTGAGCTTGCAGTAGAGGGAGAAATAGGAACCGTGCTGCACGAGCACGCACTGGTTGTAGCCCGGCAGGACCACTATCTGCTTGACCACTCCGTCAAAGACGGCGCAGACCTTCGAGGACGGGGATACGGCGATGTCGATTCCGTTGTTGAAAGGCAGCTTGACATTGGTGAAAACCGAGTGGTAATGCTGTCCGAAACGGCTCGTCACAGGGCCGTCTGCAGGCCAAGGGAGTTTACCCCTGTTTTTGGAGAACTCCGCCGAAAGGGTCTTGTCAATCTCCATCTTCCGCCCTCCGGAACCGCCGGAAGAATTTCCACCCATCGCTGCAGCTATTATCCTCTGTATCTCCCTGTTGAGGGCTTCGACCTGCCTTCGCTTGGAGGCCAGTTCCTGCTCATACTTGCGCCTGTTGCGGTTGAGGTCGTTCACTATCTTCTGGTCTGCCGCCTGCTGCTTCTCAAGCCTTTCCTGCTCCGCCTTGCGCCCTGCACGCAGGACCTCGCTCTCGCCCTTGAGTTTCTGAAGTTCGAGCTTCTCGAGTTCGAGTTCCTCCCTGGTTTCCCTCAGGCGCGTTGCTTGCTCCTTGAGATTGTTTGAAAGGTTCTTGAAATAGCTGTAGCGACGAAGCCCCTGACCGAGGTTGTCGCTGGCAATTATGTACATATACCAGACCCTCGTGTCCCGGTTGCGGTATGCGGCACGGACGAGGCGGCTGTAGTATGCGGAAAGGGTGTCGACCCTGCGCTGGAGCTCGTTTATCTGGCGCTGGTGACGGTAAATTTCGTCGTTATAGATGCGTATCTGCCTGTCACTCTGGACGACCATTTCCCTCTGGAGGCTTACCTTCTTCCGGGAGAGTTCCAGCTGGGAAAGGGCGCTGCGGCTCTTTGCCCTGGTGTCGGAAATCTGTCTGTCCAGCACTGCCATCTCCTTCTCGAGCCTGGCCTTCCTGGCCTGCTGGGCACTCACGTCCTGGGCCGCCGAAGGAAAGGCAACAAGCAGGGCGGCTCCTGTCAGGAGAAGGGGCACGAGGGCTTTCAGAGCTGGGAAGTGTTTCATTTGCCTTTTTCTTTGGCATCAGCCTGTTTGCGGTACATCTCTGCAAGGTCCTTCTTTCCGTTGGCCTCGAGAACCTCGGCGTAGTGGCGGAGTATCACTTCGCTGTCCTTCCCTCCGTAAATCATTGCCTTCTTGAATACAGGAAGGGCTTCGGCGTCGCGTCGGAGAAGGTGGAGTATCCATCCATAGGTATCCAGATAGGTCGCGTTGTCCGGTTCCTTCTCTATGGCCCTGGCGCTCATCCTGAAGGCTTTCCTGAGCTTGCGGCCTTCCTCGCTGAGGAAATATGCATAGTTGTTCAGGACCATGGCGTTGTCCGGGTCGGTACGCAGTACCTCCTCGTACGTGCGGAAGGCCCTGCGCGAATCGCCAGTCTGCCAATAGAGGTCACCCATCGACGAAAGAGCATCCACCGCAGCCTCCCTGTCGCCCTTAGCCAGCGCCCGTTCATATTTGGTCTGCATCATCGCGAGCACCGAAGCGTAGCGTCCGAGCGCATAATCGGCGTACACAGCCAGCTGCATGAACTCGTCCTCGTCCGGATATGCGGACATATAGCCGTGGGCCCTGTCGGAGAGTTCTTCCTTGCGGTCCCGTATGTACGGGAGCAGGCAGTCGATCAGCGCGGCCTCTGCATTTCCCGGACAGGACCGCACGCAGGCGCTCACGAGGGAGTCGAGCTGAGGTCCGCACTCACGCAGCATCCTGGGATGGATCTGTTGCAGAAGGCTGCGCATATACTGGCAGCGCATCTGCGGGTCGGTTTCCCTATCCGAAACAAAGCGCTCTGCAAGTTCAAAGAAGGGCTGATAGCGCATCGACAGCCTGTATACCTCCATCGCGCCGAGGGTTGCGCGCGGGAAGTCCGGAGCGATGGACAGAGCCCCCTCGTAGTAACTCATCGCATTTTCGAAATCGTACTGACCGAGACAGATGTCCCCGAGTATGGTCTTGATCTGAGGCGATTCCAGTTCGGGGTCCATCTTTTCGAGATAGTCCCGGATACCGGCATCCATCCCCTGCATCCCCATTATCTGCGAACGTGAAATCACCGTGGATTCGCTGACGCCGTTGAGGGTTTCTATCCTGTCGAGAATGGCGAGGGCGTCGTCCGCACGGTCCAGATTGACATACAGGTCCACGAGGGCGTAGAAGCTGTCCATCTTCTTCGGGAAATCCCGGAGCATGGACTCGTATGTTTCCGCTGCTTCCGCATTCCTGCCGGTGAGGGACAGGACCATGGCGAGGCGCTGGCGATACCAGTAATTGGCGGAGTCGAGTTCCACGGCCCTCGTGAGATGGAGCTCGGCCTCCTCCATGTTGTTCCCGCCGATACGGCAGAGAGCGAGGTAATAGTGGGCCGCATCGTCGTCAGGGTCCTTCTTCAGTATGCTCTCGAACATTGCGGCCGCCTTCTCTGTCTCTCCGTCCTCATATAGCTGGACAGCGCTTATCAAAACGTTTCCGCAGGCCCTGCGCAAAGGCGTCTGCGCACAGGCAAGGACGCAGAAGGACAGGGCGGCAAGCGCGGACAGTATGTGACTGATGATTCTTACCATATTGCTGCAGAACTGCAAAAATAGTACATTTTTGCTATTTTTGCCTTCACGCGCACGCTCTGCTTCGGGAAGCCGGACATATCGACTCAACGCATGGCTGATTAAACATATGGCTGATGCAACGTCCGGCTGGATTCCGGCATCTTTCAAGGCGCGCGACAAACAAACCCGACCCAAGTGGCAGAAGACAAAGAGCAGAAAATCATCGATGCCTGTCTCAAGGGAGACCGCGCGGCGCAGAAGCAACTCTTCGACAGATTTGCGCCTGTGATGTATTCCGTGTGTCTCAGATATGTCGGAGACAGGGAAGTCGCACAGGATCTTCTCCAGGACGGGTTCGTGACCTTGTTCACGAAACTGGACAGCTACAAGGGGGACGGCTCTTTCGAGGGCTGGGTAAGGAGAATCTTCATCAACACCGCGCTGATGTACCTGAGGAAGAAGGATGCGCTGAGGATGACTGAGGACCTCGACAATGTCAGAAATCTGAGCTCGGATATCCCGACACAGATCGAGAACATCGGGTACGGGGAACTGATGAAGCTCATCGCGCAGCTCCCGCCGGGGTTCAGAACGGTATTCAACATGTATGTGGTCGAGGGCTACTCCCACAAGGATATCGCCGAAGAGCTCGGCATAACGGAAACAACATCGAGAACACAGCTCAGCAGAGCAAGAAACTGGCTGCAGGCCAGGATAAAGGACAGATAGAATGGAAGATTTCGACAGACTCGTGAAGTCAACGCTCGAGAACGGCACGGAGGAGGTTCCGGCCGGGCTCTGGGAGGCGGTGCAGGGTCGCCTTCCTTCCGCTTCCGGCAGACGCCGGATTATTCCTGTCCTGTTCTGGGGAGCCGGAGCCTCTCTTGCCGCGGCTGCTGCGATTGCTCTTGCAGTCGTATTCTCGGGAAGGGACATCCAACGCAATCCCGTGGACATTGCATCCGACGGCAATGGCTTTGTGGCCCTTTACCCGACATCAGCCGGCAGGGCTCTGGATATCACCTGCAAGCTTTCCGGACCTTCCGGAACTGCGGATGCGGCAGCCGGCACCGATAACGACGGTGCATCAGACGAAGCGGCTGACGGTTATGACGGCTACACCACTGCAGAAAACGGAGTCGCTGACGAAGGATCCGCCGCGACCGACGCAGACGCGGACACGGACACGGACGAAGGATACGCTGCGACAGTCGCAGACACGGACGAAATATACGCCGCGACCAAGGCGGAGGCTGATGCGGACAATGGGGCAGGAACGGGCAACGCCGCCGGACTGCCAGAGACGGACGATTTCGACGGAGGAATGGACCTGAAAGACGGGAAAGTTCAGTCAGGCAGCGGATTGTCATTCTCGGTGCATGGAACCGCATCCAGCAATACGAATCCGAATGCACGCGGATCTTCCGGGCCTATGAGGGCTCCGGCTGCGGCACCGACTACGACCTCGATTACCGAAACGGGCGAGTCTAGCTATATGATTCCGATTACAGCCGGCGTCGGCCTCAAGTTCGCCATCACTCCGCGATGGGCCATCGGCACGGGCGTCGACGTGTCCATTCTCAGCAGGAACTACGCCGGCACCTACCGCCGCTTCAATGAATCGGGAGTGGAAACGATGACGACATCCTTCTCCGACATCAGGAACACGCAGTTATATCTGAGCGTGCCTCTCAATGTCTATTTCAGCATAATAAGCAACCATTTCGTCGATTTCTACGCCTATGCCGGCGGCGCGGTACAGAAGTGCATCAGCAACAAACACTTCATGACTATGCCTGAGCACAGGATCAGATACAGCGACAGCAACGGCGGAATCCTCCTCAACGCAGGAGCCGGTCTGGGATGCGAGTTCATAATAGCACGTCAGGTGGGTATCTATATCGACCCGAGCCTGCGCTATCATTTCAATGTGAAGGGCAGGGCTCCGAAGAGCATCTGGACCCGTCAGCCCCTTACGGCAGGCATAGAAGTCGGCCTGCGCGTAAGGCTCTGAGGCTTCCTGCAGGATTGCGGAATCTTTCTGCAGGATTGCGGAATCAGAGATTGTCTTTCTCTATATCCTTGAAGTAACGGTAAGTGCTGACCTTGAGGTCACTGCAGGCGAGTTCGTCACAAACGACAATGCCGTGGCGGTGGGCCTGGAGGGCTGACAGGGTGCAGCAGTGAGAGCATGCGCCTTCCACTGCCGCCTGGAGGGCGCGGGATTTCTTGTAGCCGAACACGAGTATGAGCACTTCCTTTGCGGAGAGCACGGTGCCCACACCCACTGTCAGGGCAAGGGAAGGCACCGCATCGATGTCACCGTCGAAGAAACGGGCGTTCACGACCTTGGTGTCATAGGTGAGGGTCTTCACGCGGGTGCGGGACACAAGGGAGGAGAAAGGCTCGTTGAATGCGAGATGGCCGTCCTCTCCGACACCTCCGAGGAAGAGGTCTATGCCCCCGGCTGCCTCTATTCTGGCCTCATACGATGCACACTCGGCCTCGAGGTCCTCCGCGGTTCCGTCGAGAATGTTGACGTTGGAGGCAGGGATGTCGATATGGTCGAAAAGGTTCTCGTGCATGAAACGGTGATAGCTCTGCGGATGGTCTGCAGGCAATCCCACATACTCGTCCATATTGAAGGTAATCACGTTCCTGAAGGAAAGTCCCTCTTCCTTGTGCATACGGATGAGCTCCCTGTATGTGCCCAGAGGAGTCGAACCGGTAGGAAGTCCGAGCACGAAAGGCTTGTCGCTCACTTTTGCCTTAGCCCTGATTGCGGCGGCGATGTGCCTTGCTGCCCAAACGGAGCCGGCCGCGTAGTCGTTTTCAATAATCAGTCTCATTTATTTAAAAGAATAAGTTGCTTCAGATTTGAATAAGATTTCTAAAACAGTTTCACGAATACTTCTATTGCCTGATACTCAGCCATTCCGAGCTCATCATAGAGACGCGCCGTATTCTGGGTGCGCTCCTCTGCCCTCTGCCAGAACTCGCGAGGGTCGTCGCCCGGGAACGGCATTATGTCCTTCTGGGAGAGGTGACGGTAGATTGCGTGACGCTTCTTGATCAGTTCGTCCGGGCTCAGAGGCACGGCCATGTCGACCTTCGAGAGTTCCCACTCCATCCAGGCTCCCCTGTAGAGCCAGCAGTGGCAGTCACCTAACCATTCCTCACCCCGAAGCTGCTCCAGCGCTTCGAGAACGGCCTCTGTACATACCCTGTGGGTCCCGTGAGGATCCGCCAGGTCGCCGGCAACATATATCTGGTGAGGACGGACCTCGCAGAGCAGTTTCTTGATGATGTCTATGTCGGCCTGTGTCCTCTCTCCCTTCTTGATTCCGCCTGTCTCATAGAACGGAAGGTTCAGGAAGTGTGCATTCGTATCGTCATCGAGTCCGAAGGAACGGACAGCCGCACGCGCCTCGCTGCGGCGAATCGCGCCCTTGAGGTCCAGAAGGGCCCGGGGCTCGGGATCTCCGGGAACCTTGGAGGCAATCAGGGCGCGGACTTCCTCTCGCCTGTCCCCGTAACCGAGTTCCCTTGCGGCGTCGATGTGCTGGAAGACCACGTCATCGTGGACTGCCACGTTGCCGGAGGTCTGATAGGCGACGTGGACTTCGTGTCCCTGCTCGACGAGACGGATGAAGGTACCTCCCATGGAAATCACGTCATCGTCAGGATGCGGCGAGAATATGACTACCCGCTTCGGGAACGGAGCCGACGATACAGGACGGGTCGAGTCATCCGCATTCGGCTTGCCTCCCGGCCAGCCGGTAATGGTGTGCTGGAGGTCGTTGAACACCTTTATATTGATCTGGTCGAAACTTCCCGCATATTCGAGGAGTTCGCCGAGGGAGTTCTCCACATAGTCCTTGTGCGTGAGCTTCAGTATGGGTTTTCCGACCTTGCCGCAGAGCCAGATTACGGCCTTGCGTATGAATTTGGGTGTCCACTTGCACGGGCCCACAAGCCACGGCGCCACCCTTCTGCTAAGTTCCTCGGCGGCGTTGGAATCCACGAAAAAGCTGATGTCGGGATGACCCTGGAGAAGGGATGCCGGACAGGAAGGGGAAGCCGGGCACTCGGCTGCCTGACGCACGACAGCGGCCTTGTTCTCACCCCATGCCATGAGTATGATGCGGCGGGCGCTCTTCATCGTACCTATGCCCATTGTCACAGCGGCTCTCGGGGTGTCCTTGAGGCTTCCATTGAAGTTGCGCGCCTGCTGCTTCCTTGTCTGGTAGGACATCACCACCGTCCTGGTGCGGCTGGTCTCGGGGGTTCCCGCTTCATTGAAACCTACCTGACCGTCGGTACCCACACCAAGCACAAGGAGATCGAGTCCGGTTGCGGCCTTGTCGAAGGCGAGGACATCATCCCCGGGGACATGGAAATTTTCGGGATTGACATCGACCCTGTCAATGAGCTCTTCGTGGAGACGGTGATTGCGGCTCTGAGGAGCCTCCGGAGAGAAGGGGCTGTACTCGTCAATACTGAAAATCTCTACGTTGCGGAACGAGACCCGGCCGGCGGAACAGCGTTCTGCCAGTTCGTGATAAAGGGAAATAGGAGTCTTGCCCGTGGTTACACCGAGACGGAAACCGTCGGGATGGGAGTTGATTTCGGCGACTATGATATCGGCCACTGCCTTGCTGGCCTGAGTCGCATCGTCGGAGACTTCAACCGGTATCCTTTCATAAGAGTGGAGTATTCCGTATGGAAGGCGGTCTTCAAGCAGTCCTCCGTCATTTGGCAGAGAGAATTTCCTGTTGCTCATCTTGATCCAAGTGAGCTGCAAATTTAGCAATTTGCCAATGATTACTGATTACAATATTATCCAAAATAATCGCCCGTCAGACGCGGCTATGGTAGTCAGCCAGCCCCTCTATCGGAGATCTGAGCACCGTTCCGGGAACAAGTCCCCGAGAGGCCGCCATAGGAAGGAGGATGTCGCGGAATCGGGATGCAACCGAGCCCACGCAGTTGAAGCTCAGGCCTTCTATTCCTTCGTAGCGGGAGACCACCTTGTCGAAGAAGGCTGCAAAGGAACGTTCCACAAGTTCATGGAAATACCGGGACTCTTCGAAATGGTCGGACACTATGGCCGACAGGGATGCACAGAAACGGTTTGGATGAGGACTGCGGTATGTCCTCTTTATGACCTCCCCCTCGTCCAGACCGGTCGCGGAACGTATGACGGCTGAGGCATCCGGGTCCATGGCTCCGCGCAGGTAATCCGAAATCAGCAGTTTGCCTATATGGGCGGCACTGCCTTCGTCGCCGAGTATGAAGCCCAGGGACGGTGTGTGGGAGAGAATGAACGGATGCCGGCTGCCATCATAGATACAGCTGTTCATCCCCGTGCCCAGTATCGCGACAAATCCCCTGCCGTCCCCCAGAAGGGCGCGGCAGGCTCCGAGAGTGTCGGTGTCGACACTCAACTGCCCTGCATTCGGAAAGAGCCTGCGAAACATCCCGGACATTTCGCGGGCACGGTCGGCACTTGCTCCCGAGCCGTAGAAACGGAGTTCGCTTACGGCACGGAATGCGGGAGCGGCGGCGTCAGACCCAAAGCCGGCGAGAGATGGGAGGTCGGCGAGAGCAGGAAGGTCGGCGTCGCCGCCGCAGAAAGAATCCGGCGAGAAGAGCCGGGAAGATATGTCGGAAGCGATGACGTCCATTTCCGTGTAGTTGGGATTGTACCCGGAAGTTCTGAAGAATGCACGCTTCCCGCCTTTGGCGTCCACAAGAGCCCAGTCTGTCTTGGTGGCCCCGCTATCTGCTATGAGTATCATTGGCGCAAGTTAGCAATTATTTGCGATTGCCAACAAATTTTACATTTTTGCCAAATAAAATTTGTCCAATTCAAGGGGACGTATATAGGATTTGAAGAAAATATTCATACATTTGCCACCAGAACACCAAACACTAAACTATTAATTGACATGAATTGGCTTTTTTATCTCGTGCCGGCCGCTTCTGTGCTGGCCCTCTTGTTTGCCTTCATTTTTTACAGGCAGATGAAGAAAGAGGATGAGGGAACTCCTACAATGAAGCAGATCGCGCAGTTTGTCCGTGAAGGGGCGATGGCATATTTGAAACAGCAGTACAAGGTCGTAATCATCGTATTCGTGGTACTCGCTGTTTTCTTTGCCATATTGGCCTACGGTTTCGGGGTACAGAACCCTTGGGTACCGTTTGCCTTCCTCACCGGAGGTTTCTTCTCCGGACTTGCCGGATTCATAGGAATGAAGACCGCAACCTTCGCTTCCGGAAGGACTGCCAATGCGGCACGCAGATCTCTCAACTCAGGCCTCAAGATTGCCTTCCGCTCCGGTGCGGTAATGGGTCTTACCGTCGTAGGACTCGGCCTTCTGGATATCGCAATCTGGTGGCTCATCCTCAATGCCTTCGTGGCTGAGGCAAGCGAGGCTCAGAAACTCGTGGTCATCACCACCACGATGCTTACCTTCGGTATGGGTGCATCGACCCAGGCCCTCTTTGCCCGTGTGGGTGGCGGCATCTACACCAAGGCTGCCGACGTGGGCGCAGACATCGTGGGCAAGGTCGAGTCAGACCTTCCTGAGGATGACCCGCGCAACCCTGCCACAATCGCCGACAACGTGGGCGACAATGTGGGCGACGTTGCGGGAATGGGCGCCGACCTCTACGAGAGCTACTGCGGTTCCATACTTTCCACCATGGCCCTCGGAGCTTCCGCATTCTATGCACTCGGACCTCAGATGCAGACCAAGGCCATACTCGCGCCTATGCTCATAGCTGCCGTGGGAGTGGTCCTCTCCGTGCTCAGCATATTCACCGTACGCACCAAGGAGGGAGCCGGAATGAGCCAGCTTCTCAAGTCCATGAGCTTCGGAACCAACCTCGCCGCAATACTCAGCGGCATCGCTACCTTCGGAATCCTCGCCCTCGTATTCGGAACGGAAGGCAAGGAGTGGTGGCAGTTCTCGCTTTCAGTCGTATCCGGTCTGGCTGCCGGCGTCGTCATAGGAAAGGCTACGGAGTACTATACTTCTCATTCTTATAAGCCTACCCAGAAACTCGCCGAGGCTTCCCAGACAGGTCCTGCAACAGTAATCATCAACGGCGTCGGACTCGGAATGCTCTCCACTGCAATTCCTGTGTTCGCAATCGCTTGCGCCATAATTCTTTCCTTCCTCTTCGCCATAGGCTTTGACGTACAGCACATGATGGAGGCCGCCAATCTTTCCAAGGGTCTCTATGGAGTGGCTATCGCTGCCGTGGGTATGCTCTCGACTCTGGGCATAACCCTCGCCACCGACGCATACGGCCCTATCGCCGACAACGCGGGAGGAAA
The DNA here is from genome assembly GCA_016293535.1 of Bacteroidales bacterium. GTDB lineage: Bacteria > Bacteroidota > Bacteroidia > Bacteroidales > UBA932 > Cryptobacteroides. The sequence continues at coordinate 11,677 of JAEDEB010000020.1, forward strand.
TGCACAGATGAGCGAACTCGACCCTGAGGTGCGCGAACGCACTGACGTTCTCGATGCACTCGGAAACACCACAGCGGCTACCGGCAAGGGCTTCGCAATAGGCTCAGCAGCCCTTACCGCCCTCGCGCTCCTGGCTTCATACATTGAGGAGATAAAGATTGCCCTCGAACGTTCCGGCGAATTCCTCAACGGAGTCGCAGGACAGGTAAAGGCTGCTGATGCTAGCATACTCGACGTACTCAACAATTTCAATGTCAGCCTTATGAACCCGGCAGTGCTCGCAGGCGTGTTCATCGGTTCGATGATGGCATTCCTCTTCTGCGGTCTTACAATGAACGCTGTCGGACGCGCTGCCCAGAAGATGGTCATCGAAGTCCGCAGACAGTTCCGCGAAATCAAGGGCATACTCACCGGCGAAGGCACTCCTGACTACAAACGCTGCGTGGAAATCTCCACAAAGGCCGCTCAGTATGAGATGCTTGTTCCTTCTATCATTGCCATCGTGGTGCCTGTGGTAGTGGGTGTGGTTCTCGGCGTTGCAGGAGTTCTCGGTCTGCTCATCGGAGGACTTGGCGCAGGCTTCGTGCTCGCAGTGTTCATGTCCAACTCCGGCGGAGCCTGGGACAATGCGAAGAAGTATGTGGAGGAAGGCAATTTCGGAGGCAAGAACTCCGACTGCCACCACGCCACTGTGGTAGGTGATACCGTTGGCGATCCTTTCAAGGATACCTCCGGACCGTCCCTGAACATTCTCATCAAGCTTATGAGCATGGTCAGCATCGTGATGGCCGGTCTTACGGTAGGATGCCACCTGCTCTAAAGATTTTGCATTTCCTGCGGAGAGCCGACTCCGCAGGAGAATAACAGATATGATACAGATTAAGTGATTGTTGGAATACCCGGACTCCGTGACGGAATCCGGGTATTCTTTTGTTTGTCGGAATCCACTATCTTTGCAGATTGCTATCAGTATATTTATGGCAGACGAAATCATCAAGAATATCGCCGGCAAGGAGTACGAACACGGATTCGTGACGGAACTCGAACAGGAGTTCATCCCCAAGGGACTGAACGAGGACATCGTGCGCCTGATCTCGGCGAAAAAGAACGAGCCTCAGTGGCTTCTCGATTTCCGCCTTGACGCATACAGGAAGTGGACCCGGATGAAACAGCCGTCATGGGCCCATCTCGACATACCTGAAATCGATTTCCAGGAGATTATCTACTACGCGGCGCCGAAGAAGGATTCTGACAGGCCTAAGGAGATTGATCCCGAACTGATGAAGACTTTCGACAAACTCGGCATTCCCCTCAACGAAAGGGAGATTCTCGCCGGAGTAAGCAGCGGGGAAGGCAATGTGGCCTTCGATGCCGTCTTCGATTCAGTATCCGTGAAGACCACTTTCAGAAAGGCTCTTGCGGAAAAGGGAATCATATTCTGTTCTTTTTCGGAAGCGGTGCAGGAACATCCCGAACTGGTACGCAAGTACCTCGCGAGCGTGGTTCCGGTGGGCGACAACTACTATTCGGCCCTGAACAGCGCCGTGTTCAGCGACGGCTCCTTCTGTTACATTCCAAAGGGGGTCCGCTGCCCCATGGAACTGTCAAGCTACTTCAGAATCAACGCCAGGGGCACGGGGCAGTTCGAGCGTACTCTCATCGTGGCTGACGAGGGCTCATACGTGAGTTATATGGAGGGGTGTACAGCCCCTATGCGTGACGAGAACCAGCTCCACGCCGCAGTGGTGGAAATCGTCGTGGAAAAGGACGCCGACGTGAAGTACTCCACCGTGCAGAACTGGTATCCCGGGGATGCGCAGGGCAAGGGAGGAATATTCAACTTCGTGACCAAGAGGGGTATATGCAAGGGCAGCGGAAGCCACCTGAGCTGGACCCAGGTGGAGACCGGATCGGCCATTACATGGAAATACCCTTCCACCATCCTCAAGGGGGACAATTCCTCCTCGGAGTTCTATTCCGTGGCAGTGACCAACAATTTCCAGCAGGCGGATACAGGCACCAAGATGATACACGCCGGGAAGAACACCCGCAGCAGGATTGTGAGCAAGGGAATCTCCGCCGGACACAGCCAGAACAGCTACCGCGGACTTGTCAAGATGCTCCCGGGGGCCGACAATGCCAGAAACTTCTCCCAGTGCGACAGTCTCCTCATAGGGGACAGGTGCGGGGCACATACCTTCCCTGTGATCGAGAATGCCAATATGACCGCCACGGTGGAACACGAGGCGACGACTTCGAAAATCAGCGAGGAGCAGCTCTTCTACTGCAACCAGAGGGGAATAGGCACGGAGGAGGCTGTGGGGCTCATCGTGAACGGATACGCGCAGGAGGTTCTTTCCAAACTCCCCATGGAGTTCGCCGTAGAGGCCAGGAAACTGTTGTCCGTGTCGCTTGAAGGATCGGTAGGTTAGAAAAAATGGATTGGATAGATCTCATAACGTCGGTACTTGGACTCAGTTGCGTGTTCCTCGCGGGACGGGGCAGCAAATACAATTTCTGGGTCGGTTACCTCTATACCGCAGCCCTGTTCCTGATGTTCTGGAACAAGCAGCTGTACGCATCCCTGCTCCTTCAGCCCATCTCGCTTGCTATCAACGTGATGGGACATTACCGCTGGACCCATCCGCGCAAGGAGGAGGAAAGCAGCGAAGACTCGAAGAAACTGAAGGTGACCATGCTTTCCTGGACGGAAAGGCTGTTCGCAGCGGCATCGGTATTCATAATAGCCGGGCTCTGGGGATGGATACTCGATTCCCTCTTCCCCGCTGACCCCCATCCTTATCTTGATTCCTGCGTGACTGTGCTCATTCTTGTGGCGCAGTACCTGAGCGCGCAGAAGAAGTGGGACTGCTGGGTGGCCTGGCTGCTTGTGAACATCTGCCAGCTGGCACTGCATCTGAGCGTGGGACACATATTCATGCCGGTGGTATGCACCCTTTATCTCATCAACGGAGTCGCATCCCTGGCGAAGTGGATGAAACTTTACAGAAAGGAGGCCTGAAGCAAAGATGAAACGGAGATATCACAATTTACTCTTCTTCATAACCCTCGGCCTCGCCGCAGTGTGCGCTGTCCTCATTCCTGAGGTCAACGTCAACAGCGATATGACAAAGTATCTGCCGGACGGTTCCAGGATGAAGCAGGGATTGGAAATTCTCCAGGATGAGTTTGGGGAACAACATCTCCCTTCAGCCGATGTCAGGGCCATGTTCCGGGGGCTGAAGGAGGATGAGGTCGAAGCCGTGGCGGATTCGCTCGGCGCACTGCCGAATGTCGACGGCGTGACTGCGACCCGCTCCGCTGACAGGGAATACACCCTGTACGAACTCAATGTACCGAAATCCATAGACCAGAAGACCTTCGGAAAGGAAATAAGCAGGAGTCCGGGACGCGACGTCACGGTCGAGACAAGCCAGGACGGGAACACGCCGGCGGCCTCGGTCATGATCATAGCCGCCAGTCTTATTCTTCTGATACTCATAATGATGGCCCAGTCGTGGCTGGAACCGGTGATTTTCGGTATATCGACGGGCCTGGCCATCGTTCTCAACATAGGCACGAATGCGCTGCTGCCGAGCGTGTCCATCACGACGAACTATATAGTCGCGATATTGCAGATGGTCCTGTCACTGGACTATTCCATAGTGATGATGAACCGCTACCGGCAGGAGAAGCACGCGGCGATTGCGACTGTCGAGGCTGCGAATGCGGCGATGAGAAAGGCCTTCCCTTCCATTATGAGCTCGGCACTCACCACTCTCGTCGGGCTGCTGATGCTCGTGTTCATGAGGCTGAAAATCGGTATGGATATGGGCATAGTGCTCGCGAAGGGTGTGCTCTGCAGTCTTGTATGCACTTTTACCGTGCTCCCGACGCTGCTGATGGTCTTCCACAAAGGGGTGATGAACACGGGGAAATGGACCTTTGTACTGCCGACCGACAGGCTCTCGCGCTTTGTGACCAGGCATAAGCTTCCTCTGGCGATTTTCGCCGTGGGCCTTTTCTTCTGCGCATTCTTCCTGTCCAGGAAAACGGACATTTCCTTCGCCAACGTGAATGAGTCGGAAATAGACCACATCTTCCCGAGAAAGAATATCATGACCCTGCTCTACCCTACCGACATGGAGAAGGGTATGTTTGCGGTGAGCGACAGTCTTCTGGCTGAGGACGGAGTTGAAGCGGTGATTTCATACCCGACTTTGATGATGAAGGAGTATGGGGCCGAGGAAATGACCATGCAGTTGAAGACCCTGGCTGCGGAGATGCCGACTTCGGAGATGCTGACTCCGGAGATGATGAGGATAATCTACTACCTGAAATTCCAGGATGATCCTCAGACACGGATAAGCTTCCCCGACCTGTCGGAGTTCATAATGAAAAACTGCGTGGGCAATCCCCTCTTTGCGGATGTCATAGACGAGCCTATGAGGGAGAAACTTGAGCTGATGGCCGCGATGACCGGACTTGAGGTGATAGACAAGAGCGCAGATAGAACTGAGGTCTCCGGAGCAGGGACGGGCGCCGGTGCCGAGGATGGCGGGCGTACAGAGGGTTCCGGCGCGGCGGACGATGCCGGGACAGTTTCGGGCGCAGCAGGCGGGGCGGGGACCGGGACTGGTACGGGTCGCGCAGCCAATGACGGCTCGGTAGCCGGGACTGGTGCCGTTGCGGGGACCGGGGCTGGTAGCGTTGCGGCGGCCGGGACTTCCGGGAGAAACGGAGTTGCAGCAGATGGAAACATACCGGTCATTGGATTCATGAAGAAGCTTCAGGCTGCACAAGCTTGCGAAGAGAGCCAGATATTGCTCGACATTACTGACACCGTACGGCTCAGGAAAAAGATGGACGCGACGGAAATGAGCGAATACATCGGGTCCACACCGTCACAGACCAGGATGGTCTACTCCCTGGGCAAGGTCAAGATGCTCACACCCGTCGAATATGTCCATTTCCTCAGCGACGACCTCTTCAACAGGAAGGCTCTGGCCTCTTTCGTGAACAAGGAACAGAAAGCCGGCCTGCGGGCCAGGATGAGGGTGATGGACCTTGCTGACGCTGATGCACGTCTGTCCGAGTCCGAGATGGCTGCCATTGTTTCGGCGGTAGGCATGGCAGACGTGGATGCCGCGAGAGTACGGGAGGTCTGGACTGAAGCGTCAAAGACGGCTTCCGCGGACACCACCGGGGCGCCAAAGACTGTCCGCGGCGATTCGACGATGACTGAATATGCTGCCGGCGACTCTGCTGTTGCCTCAAAGGCTGCGGCGGGCGACACTGCGGTGGCTGAAGTTGCAGCAGACGATACGGAGGTGGCTGAAGTTGCAGCAGACGATACGGCTGCGGACAAGATGGCATCCGCCGACACAGCGGCAAAGGCTGAGACTGCCAAGGCTGCGGCGGCAAAGACTGAGACTGCCAAGGCTGCGACTGCAAAAGCTGCGACAAAGGCTACTGCCAAGAGCACAGCCGAACGCCGCGAGGAACTCTTCCTGAGCCTTATGAACTCAAAGAAGGGTTATACCGCGAAGGAAATGACCAAAATTTTCAGACGCCTGGGTGAAGATATCGGTCCGGAATACATCGAGCTGCTCTACGCATACTACGGAAGCCACAAGCTGTACGACGACAATATGCGCATGAGCATAGAGTCTCTTCTGCAGTTCATTTCCGACAAACTTATCGACGACAGGAGACTCGAGGGACTGATCGACGAGGGCACGAAAGCGGAATTCAAGTCGATGTACGCCACCGCCAGGGAGAGTTCTGCCAAACTCCGAAACGACAGGCACTCCCTCATGGTCCTGATCACTGACCTGCCCATCGAATCCGAGGAGACTTACGCGTTCATGGACAGGATGGAAAGGGTCTGCCGCGAAGCGTTCGGGGGAAAATGTTACGCGATCGGGGAATCATGCATGTACAACGAGATGAAGAACGGGTTCGGGCGGGAGGTCGCCATCATCACGCTACTGACGGTCATTGCCATCTTCCTCATCGTAGCGCTGGCATTCAGGAGCATTGTCGTTCCGCTGATTCTCGTAATGACCGTGATGACTGCCGTTTATGTCAACGTGTTCTTCAGCGGAATCCTGTCCGGTACGATGCTGTATCTGGCCTACCTGATAGTCCAGAGCATACTGATGGGCGCGACCATCGATTACGGAATCCTGTTCGCGAACTATTATAAAGAAATGCGTAAGAGCCTGCCGGTCAACGAGGCCGTGGCACAGGCCTACCGCGGTTCCATCCGGACCATCATGACATCCGGCCTCATAATGGTGGCAGCTCCGGGCGCAATGGCGATAATGGTGGACGACGCGACCATTTCGTCGATAGTGGGCAGCCTGGCGATAGGCGCTTTCGTCGCAATCGCACTCATACTTGTAGTGCTCCCGGGCGTACTCGTGGCGTTCGACCGATATGTCACTCACATACGTCCGGAACGCCCCCGGACGCTGACCAGACGGACGCCGACCAGACAGACGCCGACCAAGTAATATTCAAATTACCAAACTCCGAAAGAAGGATAATTATGGAAAACGAAATACTTCTCGAAATCAGGAACCTGCACGCCAGGGTAGAGGACAGGGAAATCCTCAAGGGCATTGACCTCGTGATACGCAAGGGCGAAATTCACGCAGTGATGGGCCCTAACGGTGCAGGAAAGAGTACACTGAGCGCGGTTCTCGCGGGCAAGCCCCAGTATACCGTGACAGAGGGTTCGATCAGTTTCATGGGCAGGAACCTTCTTGAGATGAGTCCGGAGGAAAGGTCCTGGGCTGGCATATTCCTGTCATTCCAGTACCCCGTGGAGATTCCGGGGGTCACAATAACCAATTTCATGAAGACTGCTGTCAACTGCAGGAGAGAAGCTGCGGGACTCGAGCCTCTCAAGGCCGGAGAGTTCCTCAAGCTTATGAAGGAAAAGATGGCCTTCGTACAGATGAAGAGCGAGTTCTCCAAGAGGGAAGTCAACGCCGGATTCTCAGGTGGAGAGAAGAAACGCAACGAGGTGTTCCAGATGGCAATGCTCGATCCTAGGCTGGCCATACTCGACGAGACCGACAGCGGACTCGATGTGGATGCGCTGCGCATAGTGGCCAACGGTGTGAACGCCCTGCATACCCCGGAAAAGGCTGCGATAATCATCACTCATTACCAGAGACTCCTCGAATACATAGTTCCCGACATCGTACACGTGCTCAAGGACGGGCGTATCATAAAGACTGCTGGACGCGAGCTTGTGCAACAGATTGAAGATTATGGGTATGACAGCATCGAATCGCGCTGAGATGCAGCAGCTTTACATCATAGGGCCCGGCAGGGAAAAACAGGAGATACCTTCCGGGATAGTGCTCGGCAAGAATCAGGAATGTGACATCGTGGTCATAGTGCTGCCGGGAATCAGCACCGACATCAGCTTGAATGTCACCCTCGAGGGCGAAGGCGCCAGTGTCAAGCTTTCGGGCATTTATCTGTGCTGCTCCGACGAAAGGGTAAACATCAGCGTGGACCTCAACCACAAGGCCGGACACTGCACCAGCACCCAGCTTTTCAAGGGCATAGTCGGAGGACACGCAAGAACAGGTTTTCACGGGAAAATAGTCGTCGCTCAGGATGCACAGAAGACGGAGGCTTATCAGGCCAACCACAATCTTCTGCTCAGCACTGAGGCTAGGGCTGATTCCGAGCCCCAGCTCGAGATTTATGCAGATGACGTGAAGTGCTCTCACGGAGCCACTGTCGGCAGGCTCAACGAGGAAGAGCAGTTCTATATGAGAAGCCGGGGCATCTCGCTCAATAAGGCCAGGATGCTCCAGATAATTTCCTTTCTCGCCCCCGTCATTTCTGAAATCAGGGATGAGAGGGAAAGGGAGGAGATCTCTGAACTGGTAGAATTGGCATTAGCAAATGTTTTAGACTGAAAGACATGTGTGTATGAAAAGTGTGAATGAAATAATAATCAGGGATGTGAACGACCTCGACAGGGCTGCCGGGGAGTTTCTCGACAGGATAGGTGACAACAGGCTCATCGCCTTTTACGCTCCGATGGGAGCAGGGAAAACCACTTTCACAACTGCCCTCTGCCATGCTCTCGGGGTGAAGGATGCCGTATGTTCCCCCACCTTCACCATAGTGAACGAGTATCTTGACGGAAACGGAGAGCCCATCTATCACTTCGACTTCTACCGCATCACCAAGCCGTCCGAGGCCATGGACATAGGTCTCTACGATTATCTGGACAGCGGCAGCCTCTGCCTTATGGAATGGCCGGAAAACATAGAGGAACTTCTCCCGGAAGAAACCCTGAAGGTCAGCATCAAGGTGAACGACGATCTTTCACGGACACTTTCCTGGTAAATGTCGAATAGGACAGTCCGTCCACGAAGCCGTTGAAACCAAGACTTCTGATCTTTCCGTTCTCCCAAAGGAGGGCTTTCCCGTCCCCGTCGACAAGGGCGAGGCAGAGGGTATCCCCGTGGAGCAACATTGGATATGGAGGATATGGTCTGCAACCCGCAGGCAGGGCAATCTCCTCGAAGTCATCGATGAGAGTCCAGCTGCCGTCCGTAAAGTTCCGTCCGACTGCGACCTTGCGCTCCACCGTCAGCAGGCTTGCCTCCCTCTTGAATCCCCGTTCAGAAGAATAGACATTGAATACTGCATCCCAGAATCTGTACTGGTACTTTCCGGTATTCGGGTCATAGACGTTGCCGTCAATAAAGAGATAGCCTTCCTCGCTGCGCATTACCGGAAGAAAGAACTTGTATCCGGACTCCTGCACAATCAGGACATTTGTCCCTTTTATCTGCAGATAGTATCTTCCGTCCATTTCCAGTATCATTGCCGGGGTTCCCCAAATCGTGATCATCGACTGTATGCGCCCTTTTCCCCCGCTCGGGGAGACAGGCCTGATGTCTCCATCCGTCACAACATACCACTGGGTGCCGCCTCCTTCCGCAGATGAGACAGCTGAAAAGCACAGATGCTCCCCATCCTTATAGAAAGGCGAGGCCGGCTGTATGTTCGTACTTCTCGTGAGGATTTTCCAGTCCTTCCTGAGCACGAAGCCCCCGTCCTGACGGGAGGCTCCGAGAGTAAACAGGGAGCTGTCGACCATCATCGCATCGTTTATGGACTCGCAACCCTTCAGACGCACGATTTCCCTGCCGTTCCTGTAAATGACGGTTTCGTCCCCTGCATTGCAGTCCTCGTAGAAGTCAGAACCTATTATTCTGTGCCTGTCCGGCTCCGGCGACGAAGATTCCTCACCTCCGGCAGGCCTGTCCAGAATAATGTCATTCCCTCTTACGAACAGAAGACGACAGCCGACCTCGGTATCGTCCCTGTTGCTGCGCCAGTCATACCCCTCCGGGTAACTTACAGCTGAATAAAACAAGGCTTCTTCCTCGACCAGAACGCTGTCCGCCTCCGCGGGCTCCGGGGTCGGAGGTGCAGGCATTTCTGCCCAGCCCTCTCGCGGGTCGCAGGATAATAGCGGCAGAAGAGTTGCCGCAATCAGAATCTCTCTCCTCATCCTTTTGTGCCGGCGTGTTTCCCTGGTGGTTGGGGCGGCGGCACTGCGAATATATATCCGAAAAGGAACAATCCTACACTTGTTGTACGTTGTTTTAACAAGTCGGATATTTTTTTGTAAAAACAGAAGATTTTTTGTCAGTGAGTCTCCCCATATTCGCTCCGTGAACAAGATAATTTAAGTTTCGCATTTAGCGAAACTACCGAATTTAGAGACCTTTAGGTCGTAGGTAAGTCCCTTCCCCGGGGGAAGGGATTTAGGGATAGGTCCTCGTAGACAGGGAAATGTGCGGTGGGAAGAAGTTTCGCAAGCGGCACAACCCTCAGGATCACAATAAGTTTTAACTTGCGAAACTGAGAAGATAATTGAAAAGATGCTGATTACAGTTCAAGGAGCAAAGTGCGTAGGGATAGAAGCTTTCAAGGTGAGGGTCGAAGTCAATATTTCAAACGGCATAGGCATACATCTCGTCGGACTTGCCGATGCCGCTGTCAAGGAGAGCCTGCTCAGGACAATAACCGCCCTGGACTCGCTGGGATACCACGTGCCGGGTCGCAAGATTGTCATAAATCTTGCTCCGGCAGACATCCACAAGAAGGGAAGCGGCTATGACGTGCCCATAGCCCTAGGCATACTGATAGGTTCGGGACAGGTGAAGGCCGGGGATTATGACAGATACCTTATAATGGGAGAACTCGGACTTGACGGTTCGGTGAGGCCTGTTCCGGGCGCGCTCCCGATGAGCGAGCTCGCTGCCTTAGAGGGTATGAAAGGGTGCATACTTCCCTATGATTCCGCCCTGGAAGCCGCAGACGTGAGAGACGCGCTCATCTACGGGGTCCGTACCCTGGATGACGTCGTCAGAATAATAGGCGGAGAGGAGGATTGTTCGGATATGCTTGTCCATAATGACAGTCCTGCGGAAGAAATCGGGCGCGAGGGGCTGGACTTTTCAGAAATAGTGGGGCAGGAAGCGGCAAAACGGGGGTTGGAGATCGCTGCCGCCGGAGGGCACAACGTGGCCCTCATCGGCCCGCCCGGCTCGGGAAAGAGTTCTCTCGCAAGGGCGATGGCCGGGATACTGCCGCCTATGAGCAAGGAAGAAGCCCTGATTACCAGCAAGATCTATTCGGTCGCCGGCAAGTCGGGAAACAGTCGCGGACTGATACGGAGGCGACCTTTCAGGGCCCCGCACATCAGCGCATCAACAGCAGCTCTCCTCGGAGGTGGTTCCGATTCCATACTGCCGGGAGAAATCAGTCTTGCCCACAACGGAGTCCTGTTCATAGATGAATTCTGCGAGGCTCCCAAGCGGCTGATAGAGACGCTGCGGGGGCCTATGGAGGACAGGAAGGTCGAGATTTCACGCCTCAAGACGAAGGTCGTATACCCTGCATCATTCACTCTCGTAGCTGCATCGAATCCCTGCCCCTGCGGGTTCTACGGCGAAGGGGACAGATGCTCCTGCAGCCCGGGACGTCGGGAGGCCTATTTCAGCAAACTTTCGGGACCCATTATGGACAGGATTGACATCCAGTTATGGATACACGGGGTTGACCCGTCCCTCATCGTGAACCGCAGGGCGACGGAACGCTCCGAAACGATAGCGGAACGCGTGGTCGCCGCCCGCAACATACAGAGGGAGAGATTCCGCGATGAGGGGATATTCACCAACGCGGAGATGAACAACAGGCTGATAGACATACACTGCTCACTTGACAGGGACTGCAGGGATTTTCTGGAAAAGGCGATGGAAAGATTCTCGATGTCCGCAAGAGCCTGTACAAGAATACTCAAGATAGCCCGGACCATCGCCGACCTCGACGGCTGCGACTCCATCGGTCTCCCTCACCTGAGCGAAGCCCTCGGCTACCGCATCCTCGACCGCGCGATGAGGTGATAGGGCTACAAGGAAGAAGCCCTCCGCCTATCGCGAGACGGAGTCCTTGTATCTGCTGCGGTACTCGCGCGGCATACAACCATAGCGGGAGCGGAATACCTTGTTGAAGTTGGACAGGGAGTTGAATCCGCAGCTGAAAGCAATCTCCGAGATATTCAAGTCTGTCTCGGAAAGCATTGACTGGACGCATTCCATCCTGTAGTCGATTACATAAGACCAGAAAGTCCTTCCTGTACGGCTCTTGAAGAAGCGGCTCACCGAAGTCGGAGACATCCCTATCAGTTTCCCCACATCCTCAAGAGTGATGTTGGATGCATAGTTGTTCTCGACATAACGGAGTATCTGCCTGATTCTCCGACTGGTACTGTATGTGGAATCAGACCTATCCCCGCCCAGGACCTTAACCTCGGAGGCCGGAAGCCTGGACAGGTAGTCAAGTATGCTGAGAAAACGTATCCCCGCATCGAAATCTGTCCTTCCGGCTATAGACTCGATTCTGCTCTTGAGGGTTCTGGCCACGTCTTTGGAAAAAACCAGGGCAGCCGCGCTCCGGTTGAGCATGTTCCGTATGGACTCCATCTGTATGGCGTTCATCATAGTCCATTGCGGCAGGTTCTTGCTGAACTTCAAGACCGTGACCTCACAATTCTCACAACCTTCTCCTTCCGCCCGCAAGAAACGGTGGATAACATTTGGTTTGAGGAGGGTAAGGTCATATTCCTCAAATTCCTCAACGTGATTGCCTACTATCCTTTCTCCCCTCACGTTGCAGGTCAGAGTAAGCTCGAAAGTATCGTGGAAATGGAGGGGATAGTCCATTCTATTGGGATAATAGTAGCTAGCTATATAAAAGCTGTTTTCAAGATTGTAAATCTCTTGCAGGGGTTCTTTCATCTCACTTCCATTCTTGTAAACAAGTCCTTCACTTTCTCTTCTATGCCCATTCCGTACGGAATTTCCATGCTCTGAGCCACAGCCCTTGCAACGATTGCACTTCCCGGCCTAAGTGTCACCACCCTTGCGCCGGGCATCTGGAGATGCCCAACCGGGTCATGCTCTTCTATCCACTCGCAGATATAGTCCAGATACGCAATTTTCTCTTCGTGGGGCAGGAGGTAAAACCAGCTGATCTCATCATATCCCCATACGCAATAGCCATTGCCTGAATATGCACCCGGCACCGGCTGAACACCGAAATTGTCGAACTCGACCATGTACGGCAAAGCATCGGTCCTGTAACCTGATGGAGTGATGCAGGCTTGGTGATGGCCGTATACGCTGTCCGAATATCCTTCCTCCATCATTATTCTCATCGGCTCTCCCTCTACCTCCTTCATCCTAAGAGGATAGGTATTGAAATCGATGAGGCTTCTGTCTCCGACCATCACTCCCTTCCGACCTCCGTGACAGTCAAAGAGCACAATGCCCCTTCTCGCCCGGGGCGCAGTCCACCTGCGTGCCTTTGTCAGAAAACTGTCCCAGTTCTCCCAATCCCGTCCGGGAGCATGGTCCCTGAATCCGGTCAGATAGACCTGACCGAGATGAACTGCTTCGCATCCCAGGTCCACATAGGTGCCGATAAGGTACATGTACCACAACTGAGTCTCGACCTTTCTGATGTCGGGCACCGACCCCTCTCCCCACTGGTCCACATATAGTCCGTCCTCGAAAAGCATTTCCGAATAGTGGAAGTTCCTTTTTTCGACAGGCAGACCGAGAGCCCTGAAGGTCCATTCGGGAATTTGCAGTTTCTCCACTGCAGGGGTCACGCACTCGAACACCGCAGCCTGGAGGATGATGTCCGGATCAGCCGAATGTATGCGCACGGCCAAAGACCGCGCACTGTCAAGAAACTCTCTGTTTGCGAGTACGTCCTCGTCTCCCCATCGATAGATTGCCCTTCCGACGAATTTCGTCCCCGTATTGAGAATGTAGTCGATGTCCGCCTGTTTGTCCGGATATGTTCCGTCATTGCAGAACGGGTCCACGGTCAGGAATTCCGACATCGTGATGGCATGCGAAAGATAGTTGTGCAGCACCCTGTCCGTAATCTTCCCTTCGAAATCATAGGGGCCTTCCGCGCAGGAAACGAGCAAGGCAGCAGTGGTGACCGTGATAAAAAATCTCTTGATTGTCAGTCTGTCCATAATGACTTTATCGTTGCTTCAAGATTCTTGCCGGAAGGGCAGGCATCGCTGGCCATATTGCACCGGTAAGGGGATACAGCCGCCCCTGCAGCAACCCTGCAGCCGGGCATCTGAAGATAACCTACCGGATCATATTCGTCAAGATACTGTACCGCTTCCCTTACGAAAGTTGAAGCATAGTCTTCCGGAACGCGCGCTATCCAGGATATCTCGTCATATCCCCATACGAAATGGTCATTGCCCGGAGAACCGGGATGGTCGCTCTTTCCGAAGTTGTCGAACTCGAGCAAGTACGGAAGACGGTCCGTATACCATCCGCTCGGAGTTGTACCCGCAACCGTTTTGCCTATGATGGAATCAAGATAGCCCATCTTCAGTCTGGCCGCCATTACGGAAGGACGGGAAGTATCCTCCTTGAGCCTCATCGGAAAAGACGCGAAGTCAAACATGGTCTGACCGTCGATTGCTATGCCGTTACAGTGTGCATCCAGAAGCACCGTGCCTCTGCGCGCCTTGGTCTTGGCAGCTTCCCTTATGAGGGAGAACAGTTTCCTGTACCCTGCATAGCCGTTATCCTTGTCACCCATGGAGGCCATCAGCATCACTTGTCCGCAATGAATGGCTTCTACTCCCGCTTCCATATACCTTACCGCCATGTAGTAGAACCACATCTGCGCTTCTTCGCGGCTCATATCGGGCACACAGGTACCGCTACCCCATTGACCGAGAAACACATTGTTCTCGTCACGGATGGCATTGAAGTCGAAATTCCTTGTCTGCGGAGTTTTCCCGAAAGCCTCGAAGACCCAGGCAGGTATAGGAACCTGACTGACCGCAGTGCTGACTGTTTCGAACATTGCAGCCTGAAAGATGATGTCAGGATCCTGTTCATGCATCCTGTCAATCTTCTTCTTTGCACCGTCAAGCCAGGATGAATTGGATTCCAGGAAGAACTTTTCTTTGTTCCAGGAATATATTGCACGGCCGACAAACTTGGCCCCTACGTTCAGGAGCATGCGCTCGTCGTCCTCTGTACCCCAGTAACCGTCCGTGGTATGGACCGGATTGGCGAGAAACTCCGCCTCGGTGATGGCCCTCGAAAGATAGTTACGGAGAACCTTCTCGCTAATCTTGCCGTCGCTGAAGGAGTAATCCCCGTCATTGACAATCGCCTGTGGACGCTGAGGCACCTCGGGCCAGTCCGATGTGTCCGGCTTCCTGCAGGATACACACAGGCAGGAAGCCAGATACAGCATAATGAATAATAATCTAGAAGTTGACCTTGTTTCCATCTGTGTCATAACATTCAACAGTGCCCTTAACGACTCCGCCGGAAATCCAGCTTGCAACCTGGGAGAAATCTGAAATATTGTTACCTTTCACCAGGAGGTTGCCTCCTATGTTCGTCAGACCGGTAAATCCGAGGAATGAGTTCACAAGATCGTTGTTCGTATAGGTGAAATTGCCGCCTATTTCCGTAAGAGGCATCCCATTGAGGTCCCAGAAGGAAGAGTCACAGTTGTCTATGGTAAGGTTGCCTCCAACCTTGACAAGACTCGCCAGGCAGGTGCTGCCGGTAAGAGCCGTACCGCTGCCCTTCAGGATGAAGTCTCCGGCAATGGTACTTATCTGGTTGAGGCAGGTTCCGGCGCCCCAGTTGAATACCAGATTCGGGCAGTTCTCTATCACAAGATCCCCTTTGACCTCCGTCATCCATTTGAGGCCATTGCAGTTTGAGAGGTCCGGACAGTTGATGAATTTGAGACTCTTCTGTGGTGTAACCCTCCAGTCTGCATTATCATTGATGACCATCTCCACCATCGTCCATCCCTTGATATTTCGGAATGTAAGGCACTCTGTCACCTCGGCAACCGACTGCTTCAGTTGAGCCATCTCCGAGTCACTGAGACTCTCGTTGTTTCCGTCAAGTATAAGCTTCTCGTAGCTGGCCCTGTCGGTCTTCGCCGCAAATTCGATTATGGCATCACGGCCTAGTATTACAACGGCATCAGTGTCATCGCCGCCGTCATCCGCGGTCTTGAAGGTCACAGGAGTTCCGTCAGCATAGAAACACTCAACCTTACCCTTCACGAATCCCTGGTTTATCCAGCCAGCAACGAGATCGAAGCCGTAGTCGGTTCCTGAGGTCTCATACCGAATCCCTCCGTTACCGTCAATGTACACGTCTCCTCCGATTCCGCTGATCTTCTCGAAGCCCTTGAGCGAATTTACATAAGGGTTGCCGGTATAGCTGAGGTTTCCACCAATCTTCTTGAAGCCGAAGTCGAAATTCCACGGACCCTGGTCAGAGCCGTAAAAACCGGATATTCCGGAAATGGTCACGTTGCCTCCTACCTTCTCGCAGATGGCAAAAGCCGCATTGTTTGCGCAGCTGCAATTCTTGAATGTGAGGTCTCCATCAATCTCCGTGATTGCGTTCAGACCTGCTCCGGCCCAGCCGTGAATCTTGGTTCCCTCGATTGTGAGGTTGCCTGGACAGTGTGCAGGAATGTTATCGGTGTTCAGGAAAGCGGTATTGCCGCTGCCAGGGTTGATGTTACGGAGAGTGATGTTTCCGCGAACCTCGACATCTGCAAAAAAGTTGGAACACATGGTGAAGGTGCAGTCCTCAACGATGAGGTCATCCAGAACTACTCCAACCTTGTCCTTAATCTTGGACCACACGTCGTCATTGACAGAAGCACCTTTGACGTTGAGCACTGAAGCCACTGCCTTCCCGCCTTCCGGGGTCACGATGGCATCGATGTCCGCCTGGCTTGTAATGGTAATTTCCTGAGGAAGAGCCTCCGGAACATCGAACTCTACCGGGTCGGTCTCGTTGTAGTAGCAGCTGACGGTTCCCTTGACAAATCCCCTGTTGATCCAGTTCTGGACGAGAGACCAGCCCGGGTAGACTCCATCTCCGTCCATAGTGACACGTCCAATTCCCTCATCATCACTTCCCAGATCCTTTATAAGCACATCTCCTCCGATGTGACTGATGTTCTCAAAACCGCCAAGAGTGTTCTCGTGGTGGTTGGATTCGAGAATAAGACTGCCGCCCACAGTCGTGAGCTTGGTGGCAAGATTCCAAAGCCATCCTGTATAGAGTTCATGGTTGCAGTTTCTCATCTCGAAGTTGCCTCCCACCTCCTGAAGGCTGGCGAACGCAAGCTGCTGCATACCGCAGTTGTCGATGATGAGATTACCGTCAACCCTTGCAATCTGTGAGAAGCAGGTTCCGGCTCCCCAATGGATAAGATAAGGGATATTCTGGAGAACAAGGTCTCCGTAGATGCGGGTATAGCCCTTGAACGCATTGGTGTTGAAGAAGCGGCTTCCGCTACCTTCCATATAGGTCTCGATATTCTTCAGGGTTATGCTCCCCTTGCAGACCACCTTCTCGAATAAATTCTCTGTAGTTGTTATGACCACTCCGTCGACCACAACATTGCCGCGTACAGTATCTATTGCCGCGCCCAGTGCCGCCCAGGCGTCGTCATTTATCTGCGAGCCCTCCACGGTGAGATCGTTAACTACGCGTCCCTTCAGGGCAGCGATATCGTCAAGACTCTTTATGGTGTAGCTGAGTATTCCTCCCTCTGCTCCGACCTGACCTATTGTCGAAGGATCGGTGGCCGCCCCAGGATGGTTGTTCGAAAGAGTAATGTTGGCGACAGGAATTATTGCATTGGAAATCAATTCTTTGAGGACATTGAATCCGTATTCTCTCCCAGCAGAGGCATTATCTTCTCCGAGGGATTCGTTCCCCACGATGTCAATTTTCCCGGACATCTTCTTGAGATTGAGCAGTGCCTTGATGGAGTTGAGCTTAGGGTTGCCACTTATGCGGATATCGCCCGTACAGAATTTTGTTCCGAGCTTGCTGATGGAAACCAGCTCCGGATTGTTCTTGATTTCCAGCAGCTTGGTAATGGTGGTGAAACTGTCATTCTCCAATTCCACTATGGAGGTTCCCTCGATTACAAGAGAGCCTACGGTAGCAACTGAAAGGGCGGAGATGTCAGTTATATCCTCGCCCTTTATGGTAAGGCTGTTCATCTCCTTTCTCTGAGTAAAGCTATTGACCTGTTCCTGAGTGGTAAGGACAGCATCGAGCCCCTCATCAAACTGGTCCTGTGGATTGCAGGAAGCAGCCGCTATTGATGACGCTGCGACAAATGCGCACAAAAGTGTTCTTGTATTATTCATATGTGGTGAGATTTATAGGTTCTGTGGATTGAGGTCGAGTTCTCTCTGAGGAAGAGGGAAATAATAGGCATAGGCCTGCTTGACAGGGCGGTTCTTGATACTGTCGACACGTCCGAGTCTCCTGAGATCATAGAGGGCATGTCCCTCGAAACAGAGTTCCCTGGTCCTTTCAAGTCTTACCGCCTCACGGAATTCATCCTTGGAAAGTCCATCCTCAAGAGGCGGCATTGCGGCCCTCTTCCTGACTGCATTGACACATTCGTATCCTTTCTCTGTCGGCCCGGCAGCTTCTGCATAGTTGAGGTACACCTCGCCCATCCTTATGAGATAGACATTTGAACTGCAACGACTGTTCTTTGAATAAGGATCGGTGTATTTCCTGCAGAACGGGAAGAAGAACTTGTTCAGCGTAGGGTCAGTGGAATTGATGTTGGACGGGTCAAAACTTGCCAGAACGGTACCATCCTCGTTGTAGATGGTATCCACCATAAGTTTCTTGCGAAGGTCTCCATCCGGGAAACTGTCCCGGAAACGGTAGTCCACCCTGAACACCTGCCAGGTTGCAGTGAAATCTATCATCTTGATGACCTTGGCGCTCGAACCGTCCAGCTTTTCCGGAATCCAGATATAGTCATTGAGCTGTATGGCCCACAGACAAGGCAACTGGGAGTAGGTTCCCTCCATACCAGAGGCTTCCCTGTTCATGGAAGTGATGAAGACGTGTTCCGAGCAGCTTGCCTGTTTGGTCACATCGTAAATGTCATCCAGATTGTCGCACAAGGAGTATGTGGACTGTCCGTAAATCAAACCGGAGGAGTACTCCGCCGACTCCGCATACATTTCTTCCGCATCGGACACCCACGCATATTCCGGGCGGCCCGACTCCTTGAAGGATGCCAGATAGAGATATACACGTCCCAGCAGGGCCTGTGCCGCAGCCTTGTCTACCCGACCCTGGACCTTGTTATATCCTAGCAGACCCATTGCCTCCTTGAGGTCAGATATGATGGATTCATACAGATCCTCCAGAGGCGCGCATTCCTCATAGGTTTCCGAAACGCTCTCCACAGCCTTGGTCCTCAGCGGCACGCTTCCAAAGTTTATCACAAGCATAAAGTGGTTGAAAGCGCGGAGGAAATAGGCCTCTCCGAGTATGCGGCTGCGGCTCTGATCCGGTATATTCTTCATTTTCAACACATTATCTATCACCGTATTAGTCCTTGCAAGGGAAATGTACGCCGATTTGAAGAAATACAGGACCTCCTCGCTGTTGGAACTGATGTCCCAGGTAAGAGCGTCGGACTCCATACCCTTGCCATAATCGTTGTACTCGTCAGTCGTGGTATCTCCAAGATAGAAGAGGAAACGCTGGCAGTACTCGATGTAATTGATAGGTACATAGGCGTACATGAGTCCGTTCTCTGCATCGGATTCGGTCTGAAAGAAGGTCTGGTTCGAATATACGCCGTACGGTTTCTCGCTTAGGCAGGAAACGCAGAGAATCAAGGTAGCGGCAAGAAGCAATATGTTTTTTGGGATTTTCATAGTTTTCATCTGCATCAGAATTTCAGTTCTAGACCTGTTGTTATGGTGCATACCTTCGGATAAGCGGGATATCCGTTTCCATTCTCCCCGACCTCAGGGTCATACGAGCTGGTGTTCATGAAGGTGTATGGATTGTTCACGCTCAGATATAGCCTGAGTTTCTTCAGCCAGGACACATATCCCTGCGGAAGGGTATAGCCGAGGGTGATGTTCGATATCCTGAGGAAGGAACCGTCCTCTACCGACCAGGAAGACGCGACGTAGGAACGGTTATACCGAAGTTTCGGATAATATCTGCTCGGATTCTCGTAGGTCCAGAAATTCCCGCGATAGGACATCGAGTCAAGTTTCCTGTATGAGAATATGTCGTTGCCATAGACGGAGTACAGGAGCATGGAGAAGTCCACTCCGCAACGGTGCGAGAGATTTACGGAGAGGGATGCTGTGAATTTCGGATTCGGGTCGCCGATTATCCGCCTCTGCGACGCATCGAAGGTTCCGTCCTCTCTGAGACCCACATAGTTGATTTCACCCGGCTCTGTATAACGGCTCGTGCCGTCTCCTATCTCGGACTGGGTTATACCGTTTGCCTGATAGCCGTAGAACACGTTGACAGGATATCCAATGGCAAGCACATTGAGGAATGGGCTGTCGTACACACTGCCGCCGTATGCAGTGAACGAAATGCCATTCGGGTCTGTAGTGAACCCGGAGTTCTCGTTGGTTCCCAGACGCAGCACCTTGTTGCGGTTGAGGGAGAATATGCCGGTTGCCGCAAGGGTCCAGTCACGAGTATCGACTATGCGTCCGGACAGATTGAACTCGAAACCCTGATTGAGTATCTCTCCGTCATTGACCCACACCGTATCGAAACCGCTGCTCGGAGCAAGATATTGCTGGCGGAGCAGGTCCGAGGTGTATTTGCGGTAGTAGTCCAGCGTGAGGGTGAGCCTGTCGTCGAAGAGACCGAGATCGACGCCTATGTCGAACTGTGAAGTCTTCTCCCAAGAAAGGTCATGATTGGCCATGCCGGCATAAGTGACATACCTGTCGCCTATGCCCTCTCGCCCGCTCTGATAACCGACGCCGTAGACTGTATATTCCTTATCTCCGCTCCAGAAATAGTCCCATCCGTACATCTCGAAAGTCTGATATGGGGAAATACCCTGATTCCCGGATACTCCGTAACTTGCTCGCAGCTTAAGAAGGGAAACGGCATCAACCCCGTCCATGAAAGGTTCACGGTCAATCCTCCAGCCCAATGCACCGGAAGGGAAGAAGCCCCAGCGGTGTCCTTCGGCGAACTTGGAAGACCCATCGGCCCTGGCGGTGAAGGTCGCGAAATATCGTCCAGACCAGTCGTAGGTGAGACGGGTGAATACAGAAGCTAGCATCCACTGCGAACGCCCGGTGGCGGTGGTCACCTTTTCGGCGCCTGATACGGTTTCATATTTGAGGGCCGAATTGGTGAATCCTCGGCCGGTTATGGAAGAGTATTGATCGACTCTGTTCTCATAGCTGGCTCCAGCCATCGCTGAAAAGTTGTGCCTTCCCCAAGCCTTTTCGTAGCGAAGCAGGGCATCAGTCTGAAGATGGAGCCAGGTAGATTCGCCCACTCCCCCTTCGCCGTTGTAGGTATCGCCTCCATAAGTGTATTTTGGAGGATTGTACCAGCAGTTTCTGGATTGCTGGGCACGTCCGCTACCCGTTGCGGTGAAGGTCAGGCCGTCGATTATCTTCCAGTCTACCCTGGCGTTGAGATATCCGTTGAGGGATTCGGAATTGTTTGTGACCTCGTTGTTGATCATTACGGGGTTGCCGTAATCGATGGAATTCGCCTTGAAATATGTACCATCACCATTGTATACCGGCCAGAGAGGATTACGGGCGTAGGACGTGCCCATATTGTGGTTCCTCTTCCCTCTTACGAACCCTGCCTTGGACGAGAACGTCAGCTTTCTGATGATACGGTTCTCATAGGAGAGGTCGGCGGAAATCTTGTCGTAGTCGTCGTTGTACTGCATGCCTTGTCCGTCGTAGTAGCCAAGGGACGCATAGTATCGGCTGCCGTTGGACGAACCTTCAACCCCGACATTGTACTCCTGGGTCACAGCCCGGCGGAAGACCTCCTTTGTCCAGTCCGTATAATAGGACCATGCACCACTCTCTATCTCCTCCACGGAAGGATAATATATGCCGTCGGAGAACACCTTGCCCACATAAGGGCCCTCGGAACCGCCATTCTCATAGGTCATATTCATGTTTTCGGCCATACGGACAAGTTCGTCCTGTCCCCAGGTCTCAAGTTTGCGGCTGAACATTCCGACGCCCACCTTGGCGGAAAACCACACGTCAGTATGGGCTTCGATTCCGCTCTTTGTTGTTATCATTATGACGCCGTTGGCTCCCCTGGAACCGTATATTGCGGTTGCCGAGGCATCCTTGAGCACCTCTATTGACTCGATGATATTGGGGTTGACACTGCTCAGCGCTCCGGCATCACCCATAGGGACACCATCTACAACGACAAGCGGAGAATTGGAACCGTTGATGGAACTGATTCCCCTGATGCGGACGGTGACATTGGACTCAGGGCTGTCATTGGAAGAATCTATCACTGTAAGTCCGGCGACCCTTCCCTGGAGAAGTTTCTCTACGGAGGAAGCCGCCTGGTTTACGACTGACTCTCCCTTGACGGAAGCTACCGAACCGGTAAGGTCGCTCTTTTTTACCGTACCGTAACCTATCGCAATCACTTCTTCGAGCATCTGGCTGTCAATCTCGAGGCTGACATCGACTATGCTGCGCCCTTCTGGTTGTACTTCTGCCTCCTTGTATCCCAGGGAGGAGAACACCAGGGTAGCAGTGGCATCCGCAACGATGCTGTATGCACCGTTTCCATCTGCTACAACACCGTTTGAAGTGCCTTTGACATACACTGAAGCTCCCGGAACCGGATCGCCTGTAGACTTCTCGCTGACCGTACCTTTTATGTTGACCGTCTGCGAGAACAGAAACTGAGTGACTGCAGCACCCAGAATCAGAGTGGTTATCAGTTTTCTGGTCATAAGCTGTGGTTTGCTGCAAATATATCGGTTAATGTATATGAAAAGTGGCGGATTCTTGACAAGTTCTTACGATAGATTGTGATAATCGAATATATTTGACAAGGTTGTCAATATCTGCCTCATTTATGACATTATAGTGTCAGTAAGTATGGGAGGGATTGCGGATATTTGCAACCATGAACACAAGCTACAACTTCATCCACACCCTCGAGTGGACTCTCAGCACGAAAGAGCAACCTCAGGAAAGTACCGATGCCACCGTTCCAGGAGCCTGCCAGCTTGACTGGGCTGCCTACCGCAAACTTCCTTCATACAGCTACGGAACAGGATTCCTTGAATATGAATTCATGGAGGACCTTGACTTCGTATATAAGAGCGTCTTCGACAACCCCTGCCCAGAAGGGGACAAGAGTGTGTGGTTTGTTGCCAAGGGTATTGACTACAAATGTTCCATCTTCCTGAACAACAAGCTGATAGCCAGAAACGAAGGCAGCCAGACCCCAGTGGAGGTTCAGCTCGGGGAACTTCTTGACAGGGACAATGTTCTCGAAATTGAAATAGACCGGGTGCCGTTGAAGGAAGGAGCCCCCAAGGGCAGGGAGCAGGCGGCAGAAGTCACAAAAGCCCCCGTTTCCTATGGGTGGGACTGGCACCCCCGCCTGATACCTTCCGGAATCTGGGACGAAGCCGGTTTGCAGTTGCGCCCGGATTCCTGGATTGATTTCTGTGATATAAAATACAGACTCAGCGAAGACTACTCCTGCGCCGACATCAATGTCGAGTGTCAGGTCTCCGGCCTGGGAAACGGATGCCGCGTGAAGTGGCAACTCCTCGACGAGAAGGGAAAACTCGCCTGCTCGGCTTCTTCGGAGAGTTTTGATTTGCATGCAAAATTGACATCCCCTCAACTGTGGTGGACTCATGATCAGGGCCATCCACATCTGTACAAGTCTGTCACCGAGCTGATTGACAGCAAAGGCAATCTGCTGGACAGGCACACTGCCAATGTGGGATTCCGCGAACTTCGCCTTGTCCTCAATGACGGGGCCTGGGACATGTATCCCGGATTACCGATATCACGACCACCCGTTCCGATACAGATACGTCTCAACGGAAGGAATATCTTCGCCAAGGGAACCAATTGGGTAAATCCCGAGATATTCCCCGGCACCATAGGACCGCACAGATATGAAGAGCTCCTTGAAAAGGCTCTCTCCGCCAACTTCAACCTTCTGCGATGCTGGGGAGGATGTATGGCAAACAAGGACTACTTCTACCACCTATGCGACAGTTATGGCATACTCGTATGGCAGGAATTCCCGCTTTCATGCAACAGATACGGTGATGACAGGCACTATCTTGACGTGCTCCGCAGAGAGGCCACGTCCATAGTAAGGCGCCTGATGGGACATCCTTCCATCCTGCTTTTCTGCGGAGGAAACGAACTGTTCAACTCCTGGTCAGGTATGGATGACCAGTCCCTTGCGCTGCGAATGCTTGACAGCATATGCTACAGCCTGTGTCCGGAGATTCCTTTCCTCGCCACATCCCCTCTGACAGGCATGGCCCACGGCAATTATCTCTTCCGCGATCACGAGAGCGGGGAAGACGTTTTCTCCTGGATGAGGAGGGCCCGACACACCGCTTATTGCGAGTTCGGAGTATCTTCTCTGGCTCCTGCAGAGGTCCTGCGTACCATCATCCCCGAAGACGAACTGTTCCCGATAAGGAAGAGTCCGTCCTGGATTGCTCATCACGCCTTCGGTGCCTGGGACGACAGGGATTTCACCTGGTTCGATGAAGAGACCCTGAATCATTACTTCAGAAAGCCGAAATCGCTGGAGGAGACAGTGAATCTGAGCGGACTTCTTCAGGGTGAGGGGCTCAGGTGCATATACGAAGAAGCCAGGCGCCAGAAACCCCTGTGCTCAATGGCCCTGTGCTGGATGTTCAACGAGCCGTGGCCTACAGGAGCGAACAATTCCATAGTCGCGTATCCGGCTATACCCAAGGCCTGTTTCCGGAAAGTGGCCGAAGCCTGTCGCCCAGTCTGCGCCAGTGCCTCGTTCGACCGCTACCAATGGAAGGGTGGGGAGGAACTGACGTTCCGATTGTGGATGCTCAATGATTCCTTCAATACCGCTTTCTATCCGAAAAGCGCCCTCGTTATCCTGAAAGCCCCGGACGGATCTGCGCTTGAGGTTACCGGATGGCAGATACCGCCAATGGTTGCGAATACCAATGTGGAAGGACCCGAAGTACGTTTCCCATTGCCGGATTGGCCTGGAGCTGACCGTTTCACACTGGAGATTCTTGTGGCGGGACACCCCGAGATGGATAGCTGTTACACCTTGTCTTATCTTCCTCAAGATTGCTAACTTTGCCGACAAGACTGAAGGAAAAATGATTGTCAGACCGAACGTAA
>JAEDEB010000079.1 GCA_016293535.1 Bacteroidales bacterium
AGCAAGCATTGTGTAATAATTGGTAGGATAGTGTCAGTCCGGGAAAATATTCCTTAATACCTTTGCAACAGTAATGATATGGTTACTGACACTGAAATTATGACCAAATTGACCGAAAAATTCGCCTACGCCCTCGGAGATGCTGCTGCAGGTGGCATCGTGTGGAAGGTGATGTCCATAGCTTTTCCTTTCTTTTTCACCAACATCTACGGACTTACGCTCGCCGATACGGCAGCTCTGATGCTCATTGCAAGGATGTTCGACGTTGTGACAGACCCGTTGATGGGCTCCCTCGCTGACCGTACCCGCAGCCGTTGGGGAACTTACCGTCCGTGGCTCATCTTTGGCGCAATCCCTCTTGGGTTGGTGTTTGCACTTTTGCTTTACACTCCCGATCTGGGGCCTGTGGGCAAACGGATATGGGCCTACGGCCTATACCTGCTGATGATGGCGGTCTACACTGCCGTGAATGTGCCTTACGGATCCCTTCTTGGCGTCATGACGGATGATGACAACGAAAAGAACCAGTTCTCGTCGTTCAGGATGGTGGGAGCGTACGCGATGGGTTTTGTGACCCTGCTGAGTTTCCCTTACATTCAGAAGATGATTGGAGGCAGTCCGGCTCACCAGTATGCAGTCATCGGAGCCGCTTTCGGCGCCGTTGCCGCTCTTATGACCCTCATTTGCGGACTTTTCACAAAGGAAAGACTCAAGCCGGTCCGTGCCGAGAGATTCTCCTTCAAGCCTTTTGCAGACCTCTTCAAGAACAAACCGTGGATTTATCTGACACTTATCGGAATCTGTACGAACTTCTTCAACGGTTTCCGTTATGCTGCGGCCGCATATATGTTCACCTACTGTCTTCCTGGCGAAATAACTATGATGGGGCTGATTGTCAACTACACTGTCTTCATGACTTTCGGTGAGGTCGTCTGCATGATTGCTGGAGGCCTTTCCCCTAAGTTCACCCAGTGGGCCGGCTCCAAGAAAAAGGCTTTCTCATGCTCCGCTCTCATCTGCCTTGTGCCGTCCGTCCTGTTTTTCTTCATACCTATGGACCCGGCCTGGATATGGCTGATGATAGTCTTTGTCATCATCACTTCCATCGGAATCGGAATCTACTCTCCGCTTCTGTGGTCGATGTATGCAGATGTTGCAGACTATGCCACCAAGAAAAATGGCACATCTTCGACAGGACTGATTTTCTCGTCCGGAACGATGGCACAGAAGTTCGGTTCGGCGATTTCCGGTGCCCTGATCACTCTTTTCCTGGGGTGGGCAGGCCTGCACACTCCCGAGGGTGCATCCGAACCAATCATCGCCGAGGGCTGTATCGGGAGTGTCCGCACCATGGTCTGGGCCCTGTTCAGCCTCATTCCGGCAGCAGTGGTGCTCATAATGCTGCTGCTGATCTATAAATATCCGATCAGGAAATGAACTGAGGATGACTAATCAATCTTGGATTTAGTCATCCCCAGTTCATTAATTCATTAATTTTCGGTTAGTTGCCGACTCTCAGCCTGTTAGTATTCCTCCTCGTTGAAGTTATGGTTTGCCTTGTATAAAGTGATTATTATCAGATAGTTGGAGTTTGATTCAAGGGCTCCGGTTAGTCATTTGGGTAGTCTGGGACTGGCTTAAAGCCACTAAATGGCAAATCACTTCCCAAAACCACTATCCAAATCTACTCAGTCCCCAGTATGGCATTTCTCAGTTCAATGATTTCCTTGTCAGAGATGGTTTCTCTCTCTGATTTGTCATAGACTGTCATCAGGGTAATCTCCCGATTGTCATCTTCGAGCAGATAGTTGAATGTAATCACTCTGGCTCCGCCGCTTTTCCCCTTTCCCTTGCTTTTGATAGACATCCTGACCTTCCTGACACCACCTCCCAAATCAGCACCTGCAAGGGGATTTTCAGTTATCTCGTTTATCAAAACCCTCAAGTCCTCCGGGAAAGAAGGATACTTCTTGGTCAAGTGTTTTGCCTGTTTTAAAAACTCAGGCAAATAGGAAATCCTAACCATATGTTATGCCGATTGAAGCGCCTCAAACAACTCCTCAACCCCAGGCAGACTCTCACCTTTTTCCTGAGCAGACTTCAATTCCTTGAAACTTTGTTCTATGCTCTTCAAGGTTTCCTCTTTTTCGGTCTGGGTAGAATATGTCCAGCCCATCTTTTTTGAAAGCTTTCGAAAGAAGGGCATATCCTTCTTGGGGATATTTACATATACTCCAGTAGCCATAGCATACTTCTATTTAGTTTCAAACAAAAATATGGATTTTTACTGAGAAAACAAATGATGTACTTTCATCTATGTAGGAGAAATAATCTGAATGAAAATCGGATAGTTGACTATCAATATTCCTCCTCGTTAAAGAAGAAGTCGTCTTTGGTCGGGTAATCCGGCCAGATGTCCTCTATGCTTTCGTAGACTTCGCCGTCATCCTCGAGTTCCTGTAGATTCTCGACCACCTCCATCGGGGCTCCGGAGCGCATTGCATAGTCGATGAGTTCATCTTTTGTTGCAGGCCATGGTGCATCCTCCAGCCTGTATGCAAGTTCAAGTGTCCAATACATATCCCTGAATTTTGAATGTTTTTACTAATTTTGCCAAGGCGTTGGGCCATCAAGTTTCATACCATCGCAATATTATATATATAAGGTCTGACTACATAACTGCGGAAATGGCATATATCAAGGATGACAGATACGACGAAAATGTGACAGCGGAAATCGCCGTTCATTACAGGGAGATACTGCGGCTTCTGGGGGAGGACGTGGAGCGTGAGGGCCTTGTCAAGACTCCGGAACGAGTGGCAAAGGCCCTGCAGTTCATTACAAAGGGTTATCAGGAGGACGGTGCGGAGATACTGCGCAGCGCGATGTTCAATGAGGAGTATGAGCAGATGGTTCTTGTCCGCGACATAGAACTTTATTCTACCTGCGAACATCATGTTATGCCCTTCATCGGCAAATGTCATGTTGCTTATATTCCCCACGGAAGGATTACCGGCCTGAGCAAGATTGCCCGCGTCGTGGAGACTTTCGCCCGCCGTCTCCAGGTCCAGGAGAGGCTGACAGTCCAGATTCGCGACTGCATACAGGAAACCCTCGATCCTCTCGGGGTAGCTGTTGTCATCGAGGCTTCGCACACCTGCATGACACTGCGGGGAGTACAGAAGGCGAATGCCGTAACCACGACATCCGCCTTCTCCGGAGTTTTCCTCAAGGATGAGAGAACCCGCAACGAGTTCCTCAATCTGATTCGTCAGTAATTGGAAACCGGCCTCGCTATTGAGCCTTCATCCTGGCAATAACGGCTTCGTTTGCTGCCCTTACCCTGTCCACGATGAGTTTGTTGACCTCTCTGTCATAGGTCATGAGGCCGTTGACTTCGCCTTCGACATCGGTGGTCTGGGTGTATACGGCTGCGCTCACCCCTTCCTCCACAAGCTCACCGAGCTTTTCGGCATAATCTTCATATACCTTCGTCACTTCCTCGGATGAATTGTACTGGACATATCCCCAGTTCCTGTCGGACTGCCAGGTATGTCCCTCGAGAGGAAGTCCTATGCCACCGTATTCGCCTAAGACTACCACCATATCCGGATCCCATACCCAGATATGCGGGCCAGGGTAGTGGTGGGAATCGAGAATGTCGCCGCAACCACCGGACACCCAGTTTCCGCCTGAAGCCATATTGATCAGCCGGGTAGGATCTGCCTCTCTGGTGAACTCCACGGCTTCTCGAGTGTCGAACTGGCTCCAGTTTTCGTTGAAAGGTACCCATGCGACGATGCAAGGGAACTTCTTTACCTGAGAGATGATTTCGCCCCACTCCTTATAATAATTGGCTTTCTGCTCCTCTGTGGCAGGGAAGTCGGTGCCGGCATCGTAGCCATGGGTAAAGTCCCACTGGGACTGTCTGTTGTCAGAGAAGCACGGCATATCCTGCCATACGAGTATGCCCAGCTGGTCGCAGTAGTAGAACCACCTCGAAGGCTCGACCTTGATATGCTTTCGTATCATATTGAAGCCGTACTCCTTGGTCATAATGAGGTCATGCTTGAGGGCCTCGTCTGTCGGGGCGGTATAGAGCCCGTCAGGCCACCATCCCTGGTCGAGAGGACCGTACTGGAAGAGAGCCTCGTTGTTCAGGAACATGCGGAGCTTTCCGGCTGCATCGCGTTCTTTGCTGATTTTCCTCATCGCCGTGTATCCCTGAATCTTGTCTATGCGTTTCCCGTCGCGCCAGAGTGTGATTCTGAGTCCATGGAGATACGGCTCGTCCGGACTCCACTTCGAGAAACGGCGGGGCTTGAGGGTAATGGACTCGCCCGGTTTTCCGCTCGCCTTCGCCACGGAGAAAAGGGCAGGACGCGAGGTGTCGTAGCCTTTGCGCGCACGGAGCATCGATACCTTCACAACATCGCCCTCGCGCATTCCGCAGGTATTCACGGTTACGGTCAATGTTCCTTCGTCGATATCAGCAACGGCGTTGTAGTCTGCTATGGCGCTTTCGCCGACAGGCTCCAGCCATACCGTCTGCCATATTCCTGTCACTGCGGTATACCATATTCCATCCGGTTTCTTGACCTGCTTTCCGCGAGGCTGGAAGTCGTTTTCCGTCGCGTCGTATACCCTGACCGCAAGGCTTTGGGTGCCTTCTGTGAGGTAGTCAGTGATGTCGAATGTGAAGGAGGTGAAACCTCCGGTGTGTGTGCCGGCATGATGTCCGTTCACATATACATCTGCCTGCCAGTCAACGGCTCCGAAGTTGAGCCGTACCCTCTTGCCCTTCCATGAGTCCGGTATTGTGAACTCACGTCTGTACCACAATGCCTCCTCTTCGCTGACGGTGCGTCCGACGCCCGAAAGCGAGGATTCGATAGGGTAGGGGACGAGAATGTGGCCCTCAGGGACACTCCCGTCGGCGAGGGCTTCGCTTATGGACTCGTATGTTGCGGATGCGGGGGTTATCCTGTAGTTCCAAAGACCGTTCAGGTTTACCCAAGCCTTGCGCGCCATTTCCGGACGAGGGTATTCGGGATGTGCATTTTCAGGGTTTACCGATGCTGCCCAGCGTGTACTGATGTGTCCGTCGACGGGTGCCCAGTCTGCAGTAGGGTTCTGTGCAGACAATGACAGCCGACCTATCAAGCCGGCTGCCACCAAAAGTGTCAATGTGATTTTTCTCATTATGTCTTGTTCTGAAATCAGTCAAGTTCAGCTCTTGCCATAGCCTCCTCGAAATCTGCAGTGCCCTTCCAGACTTCGTGAGTGTACGGGTTGATATGCTGAGCCTTGGCTCGTTTGATGATGAAGCCCAGGCATATCACGTTTGCGACCAATGCCGCGATGGCGAGGATTCCCTGTGCCGTCGGGTTGCCGAGAGCCGGCTCAACAGCAGGGTTGGAGAGTTCGATGGCCATCGTGTTCTGTGCATACTCGGCGCCATAGATGACAGGGAGCACGGAGCACTTGGTACCGACCTGGAAGAGAGGGAATACCTGTGCGAACATGCACCAGATTGCGAGAGTGTGTGCGCGGTTCTGGATCCAGCCGCCCTTGTTCCAGAGCATTGCGGCGAAGGTCGGTGCAAGCAGCAGAGCGAGACCGCAGTACCAGGTGTGGGTAGGGAGGTTGAGATAGGTATATGTGAAATTCCAGATGTCGTACGAAATGATGAACGCCCAGGTCATGTCAGGCCAGAGCATATCCTGATGGTTCTTGTCCTTAGAACTGTAAATTCCCCACCAGCCTGTCATGCAGGCAATGTTCAGGAGTCCTGCGAGGCCGTTGAGCCAGTTCCACCATCCGCCGTAGAGCCACACGCCTTCGCTGGAGTACCACCATCCTCCGGTGAAACCGCCCTTGATTGCGGACTCGAAGTCCGAACCGACTGCGATGAGAATGTTGATTGCCACGATAATGAAAGGGAAAGGCTTGAACCACTCCTTCTTGCCTATGCCCCATCTGTACTTGAGCATCATGAAGCCGATGCATCCCGCGGTCGCTGCATATAGTTTCGCATAGTGGAACCAGCCGTTCATGTATACGTGCGTCTGGTTTTCTAATGCCCATTGTGCTCCCGTGCGTGCTCCTATGGCTATGGCCAGGAAGTAGGCGGTGAGTGCAAGAGGGAGGATAAGGAAGAAGAATATGCCGCCGGCCTTGGTGCGACGTGAGATTTCATTGGTGACGATGAGTCCGACGAATACGAGCAGCCATCCGAGGAGCTGGTATGCGGAGAAGTCACCGTAAATGTGGAAGAACATAGTTGTGTTAATTTAGTTATTAGTGGCGCAAAGATAGGTATTTTTAACACTTGTGAGAATATTTGAGTATATTTGTGGAGATATGGGCAATAAGATTTTTATAATTTTTTCGCTTGCGGCCGTCCTCGCCGTGTCGTGCGGAAAGGAGCCTTCCGGGGATAATGGAAAGGTTCCCGTCAATTCAAAGGTCATAATGACCGAAATCAATGGAAGCGAGGATTTTATCGAACTATACAACAGCGGTAGCGAGGCCGAATCCCTCGAGGGCTTCAAGATACGCAGGATGCGGTTGAAAGACGGCGTTGCCGATGCCCAGACTATATGGGAAGGAATGCCGTCGTTCAAGATTGCTGTTGGGGAGAGGCTGGTACTCGCATACGCCGAGGGCAAAACTGACAATCTTCAATATCCGCGCAATCTACAGAACCCCCTTTCATCGAAGAAGAATATGTTCCTGTGGCTTCAGGATCCGGCAGGAAACAGGCTTTCCGAATTCAGGAGAGGCATAGAGAGCATAGGATGGGGAGAAGTAAGGATGCACAAGGCGGAGATTGAAGATATCGGCCTTTCCTATTCGCTTTCTGGTTCGGAGTGGAAGTATGCCCTACCGTCGAAGGGTTCCGAGAATGCAGAGGCTGTGGGAACGATAGACCAGACGATGCTCTATGTGTCGATAAATGAAATCGACCTCGAGGGTTCGAAGGTCGAACTGTACAACTACGGCGACAAGGATGCGGACATTTCCGGTTTCGAACTCAGGTGGAGCCGGATACGCACAGACGGAACGCCGGACAATCAGACCATTTGGACGGCACCGCTCAATACCGTTCTCTCTCCGGGCGACTTCCTTACGGTAAGCATTTCCACTCCGTCCCTTTCGGCATACCAGTCCCGGAACATACATCTTCGTCTGAGAAATCCGAATGCTTTCGACTGCACCGGTGAAAAGATAGTGTGGGACGACTTCAAACGCGGCGTCGAGGGTTCCGGATGGACCAAGGAAAGCCTTTCCGCCACTTCGGGTTCGTATGCACGCGTCCCGGACGGTACAGGAAACTGGTATCTCCAGACCGCGACCGTCGGTTCCCGCAACGGTGTCTCGACGGCTACTCCGGTTCCGGATGTCAAGGTGGACTGACGGCTTGTCTGGCAGCGGGAATGTCAGCTTGTCTGACAGGTTGTATGGCAGCTGGGATGAAAATTATTTTTAGTTTCAGAATTATTGTTTATATTTGCAGTCCCAATACGGAAATGGTGCTTTGGCCGAGCGGTTAGGCACAGGTCTGCAAAACCTGGTACAGCGGTTCGATTCCGCTAGGCACCTCAAGAAACGCCTCTGAGAGTATCTCAGGGGCGTTTGCTATATAAATTTGATACTGAGTTGATACTGAACTTTGGCCCAGTATCAAAATAGCCTTCAACGCTGTTGAGACGCTGAAGGCCGTACGAATTATTAACGTTGGAGCATATCACTGCTTCTTTCGTCTTTGCAAAGATAAATACAATTATCCTAAGTTTAGCTTCCTTCCATAATAAGTATGATTCTTTCGATTGTTAGTCTGTTGATTTGAGCATCGAAAGATAATATAATCATTCGCTGCTTGACTGCTTGTTCATCACCACCCCTCTCTGCGGTCCGGGATGTTTGTGAGAAATATGCACGAAAGTGTTGTAAAGTATCATCTGATCGAATGGCAATTTCTTCTGCAGGACGAGCTCTGCGAGTCCGTGAGGATTGTCAGAAGCGATGTCTGCTGCCTGGCCTTTGGTGTGC